>NZ_JAUBRH010000006.1:123281-123735 GCF_036701775.1 Microcoleus sp. N9_A2
TCTAACAACACTTGATCTCTGCGGCAATCAAATTACCGACATCAGCGCCTTGCGCTCGCTCACCAATCTGACAACACTCGATCTCAAGTACAATGAAATTACCGACATCAGCTCCCTCGGCTCGCTCACCAATCTAACAAAACTGACTCTCGGCAGCAGTAGAATTACCGACATCAGCGCCTTGCGATCGCTCACCAATTTAACAGAACTGACTCTCTGCTGCAATATAATTACCGACATCAGCGCCTTGCGATCGCTCACCAATCTAACAAGACTGACTCTCGGCAGCAATATAATTACCGACATCAGCACCTTGCGCTCGCTCACCAATCTCACAGAACTGACTCTCAACTGCGATCAAATTACCGACATCAGCGCCTTGCGCTCGCTCACCAATCTCACAGAACTGACTCTCAACTGCGATCAAATTACCGACATCAGCGCCTTGCGCTCG
>NZ_JAUBRH010000006.1:123835-200931 GCF_036701775.1 Microcoleus sp. N9_A2
CTCACCAATCTAACAAGACTGACTCTCAACTGCGATCGAATTAACGACATCAGCGCCTTGCGATCGCTCACCAATCTAACAAGACTGACTCTCTACAACAATCAAATTACCGATCTGTGCGTGTTAGGCGAACTCGCACAGAAACGTCTTACTCTCTCAACTACGCCAATTGATGCTCAAAAAGCCACAGAAGCCATCAAAGTTGCTTATGCCGCTATTGGCATAGAAGAACCAGAAGTTATTATTATTTGCAGCAGTCCCCGCGACGTTTGTCTCCAAATCTTCAACTTGCTCAAACGCGACCATTCACAAAACTGCTCAGACGAATACAGCAATAGATTGGGGAAAAATCTAGACCAGAAATGGATGGCCCCTGTGGGAGAATTTGCAAGTCCGGCGGTGTGGAAGTATGAGCTCGATAGCATGACGATCGACTCCGAAGTGGACAGCACACTGAGTTCCCTAATCAGAGAATTGGTTAACGAATATGCGCGCTCGGAACCAACTATGGGGGATTATTTTGATGATCTTGATGATCTTGATAATTTTGATAATGATAATTTTTTGCCCTACCTAGAATCCCATGAAATCCTCACGACATCATTGTCCCCATCGATTTATTTGTCACACCTGAAATGCCCTGAAACTCCCACGAATTTGTTTAAGGCAATCTATTTGACTGAATGGTATATCTCTTCATTAGGCGTCAATATTTCCCAAAAGGCACAAGAAATACTTCGCTGCCAAAAGCTGCTTTTTGAGGATTGCGGTTTGATATTTCCCTTTGAAAAAATTTGTTATGTGTGCGATCGCCCCCGCCACATAAGCTTTGACAGTCAAAACCGCTTGCACGCGGAAGTAGAACCTGCGATCGAGTTTGCGGATGGATGGAAAATTTACTATTATCACGGCGTCAGATTGCCTGAAGAATACGGCAAAGTCCACCCAAATCAATGGCAATCCCAATGGTTTTTAACAGAAGAGAATGCCGAGCTGAGGCGAGTGTTAATTCAAGAAATTGGCTACGAGCGCATTTGTCAAGAATTAGAAGCAAAAGAAATAGATAGTTGGCAGGAATATGCACTATTAAAAATAGATAATGCCGATGTCGAGCCGATTTGTTTGTTAAAAATGACTTGTCCAAGTACGGGATTCATTCACGTTTTGAGAGTGCCGTTTAATCTGACATCTGCTAGGGAGGCAATTCGCTGGGTAAATTGGGATATCGATCCAGACGAATTTTCCGTGCAGACTTGAACGGGACTTATGCAAAGAAACCCTGTTTCTTGGAAAAATCTCAGATTCTGTCCGAAAAATACACAAAGAAACCCGGTTGCTGACGATTTGTTCGTAAGTTCTAAAGGATTTAAGCGATATGGTAAACCCGAATTTGGGATCGGCACGGGTTTGGCTAGATAAAAACTTATATTTTTATGAAGACTTACGCGCGGGCGATCGCAAACCAGTTTTTTTGGGAATACTCAATTTATAGCCCCTAAAAGCAACAAAAACCCGATTTCTTTGAAGTTGATGCGGAATATCGCGTTCCGTAGATTAGCGATTTGTCATCGGGCGGGGAAGGTTTATGAGATTGTGCGATCGATCGCACATGATATTACCCATTACCAATTCCCAATTACTTATGATACTCAACTTATTCGATCGCATCGGCAATTGGAATCCCCAATTATTTCGAGAAATCAAAGGCCGCTTGAAGATTGGTAATATTGCGATCGCATCTGCCATTTCTCTCAGCGCTCAACTGCTGCTATTCATGTATTATAAGGCGCAGATAGTTGCTCCTCCTTATGGGCAGTACGATTACCCCATCAATCGCGATTTTTGCACGGGAGCTGTTTACTCTGACTATGAGAAACAGTGCGTCAGAGGTGCCTTGGGCAACTTTGCTATTAACTGGCCGCGGTGGTGGGCAGAGATGTTCATCGATCTGAGCATGTGGAGCGTGTTAGCTTTATTAGTAGCAGGGACTTATATGCTCGTCAGCAACTTAGACAAAGAGGAACGACGCGGCACGCTCAACTTTATTCGCCTCAGTCCCCAGTCTGCCAAAACAATTTTTCTGGGCAAAATTCTCGGCGTTCCAGTTCTACTTTATCTAGCAGCAATTCTGGCAGTACCGCTGCATTTGTACAGTGGGTTAGCAGGTCAAATACCGTTGTATAAAATTTTATGTTTTGATACGGCGATCGTAGCTAGCTGTGCTTTGTTTTACAGTGCGGCAATGGTATTTGGATTGACAACCAGTTGGTTGGGAGGGTTTCAACCTTGGTTGGCTAGCACTATAGCTTTAGTTGTGTTCGGGATTTCTTGTATCGACCTAACAAAAAGTGTTGTGGATTTAGGAACATTTTTGTCTGCCGCTGGTATCCTAAGATATCTAGTTTTAGGAATTGATTCATTAGGTTCACATTTAGACGAGTTGAAATGGTTTTACTTGCCAGTCGGTACAAATATTGCGATCGGCCTTGCTTTGTCTCTCTTAATTTGCGGTATGGGAACCTATTGGATGTGGCAGGGATGGCAGCGTCGCTTTCCCAATCCAAGTGCTACAGTTTTGAGCAAGAGACAAAGTTATTTGCTGGTCATCTGGTGTCAGATAATAATTTTAGGATTTGCATTCCAAGATGGAGACCCATTCAATAATTCTATCAGCGGTTTACTCATCTTGAATTTGCTGATGTTCTTGGCTTTAATTGCAGCTTTAACACCAGAAAAACAATCTTTGTACGATTGGGCAAGATATCGTCAGGAAATCGTTTCCAGCCGTCATAAATTGTGGCGGCGCTATCCGTTACTCGATCTAATTTGGAGTGAAAAAAGTCCGGCCATAGTGGCGATCGGGATTAATCTCCTAAGTAGCTCACCAATTGTTTTACTATCCTCAAGAATTTTTACGTTTGGGATTTTGAGGTATTTGGACGGAAGCGAGCTTCAATATTTTGTGGTACAGGTATTTGGGTTTCCAATCTGTTCCCTGAATCTGATCCTAATTTACGCAAGTATCACTCAACTATGCCTATTTACAAAAAATCGCAACCGGGAAATTTGGGCGGTAGGCACTGTGGGCAGCGCTATCTTGTTGCCACCTATAATTTTATCCATGCTTTTGCTGACTCCTGAAAAAGCTCCTTTCTGGTGGTTATCTTCAACATTTGCTAGTTTTTGGTCTTCTGAGTATCTCACAGCATCAGGAAATACGGTTTTGTTTGCGATACTCAGTCAGTGGACTATCTTAGCCTTGTTGAATCTGAAATTACGATCGCACCTAAAAATCGCCGGACAATCAGCTTCTAAAGCATTTTTTAAAGATCGATAGAACTCGATCTAACTCCTCTTTCTGCCAGAAATCCACCCAATCAAATTTATATCATCGCTCCAAACATGGCAAAACAACTAGCAATAGAAACCCGCGGGCTGACGAAACAATTCGATCGCCATATAGCCGTCAATGACATCGATTTGCAAGTAGCAGCAGGCGAAGTATGCGGACTCATCGGCCCCAACGGTGCCGGCAAAACTACTTTGCTGCGGATGTTGGCGGCGGCTGAGGAACCGACTATAGGGGAAATTTACATCAATGGGGATAGGTTATTACGCGATCGATCGCACCCAATTCTCAAACAGCGCATCGGCTTTCTTCCCGATGACTTTCCCCTCTACGACGACTTGACGGTTTGGGATTATTTAGACTATTTTGCCCGACTCTACAACCTCCAGCAACCGCGTCGCCGAGAGCGAATCAACTCCGTGTTAGAACTCGTGCAACTAACCAACAAGCGCAACAGCTTAATTTCCACCCTTTCGCGGGGAATGAAACAGCGCCTGAGTTTGGGGAGAACTATCATCCACGAACCGCTATTGTTGTTGTTAGACGAACCCGTTTCTGGCTTAGATCCGATCGCCCGAATGCAGTTCCGCGAAATTATCAAAGTTTTGCAAGAAGCCGGCATGACCGTAGTCATATCATCTCACGTCCTCAGCGACTTAGCCGAACTTTGTACCTGGGTAGGCATCATGGAACTCGGATATCTGGTCGAAAGCGCACCGTTACAAGAACTTTACAAACGCCTGAGCAAACAGTTAATTTTCATGTCTGTTTTGGGTAACATAGAAGCACTAACATCCAAGTTAAACAACTTTCCTTGTATAGAAAGTTGGGAAATAGTGCCGGAAACCGATCGAGTACGCGCTCACTTTTCAGGAAGCCGAAAAGATGCTGCAATTTTATTGCGCAAACTCGTAGCTGCTAACATTCCGCTAACTGAATTTCACTGCACTCAAGAAGACTTAGAAACCATTTTCCTCAAAATGGGACACCAGCAAGCATCTTAATTTGCTCGTTTCCTCTTTACCTGAATGAAGAGTAAGTCATAGCTGACTTATATTTTTTACGCTTGGATCGGAATTATTTAACCGCAGAGAGCGCAGAGAACGCAGAGGAAGAGAAGACAGAGAATTACCAACAACTAATCAGTAATAACCTATGACACTCAATTTACTCGACCCAATCGGCAACTGGAATCCCCAGTTATTTCGAGAAATCAAAGGCCGCTTGAAAATGGGAAATATTGCGATCGCCTCGGCCCTTTCCGTAAGCGCTCAACTGCTGCTGTTTATGTATTCCAGCGCCCAGATACCCGTTCCCCCTCCTAATGGGGAGTACACTAACCCCATCTATCACAGATTTTGCAATTTAGAGGACGCCGCTCCCTATGAAAAAAGCTGCGTCAGAGATGCCTTGGGCAACTTTGTCATTAACTGGCGGGAGTGGTGGCTAGAGATATTCTTTTGGCTGAGCATATTGAGCGTCTTAGCTTTATTAGTAGCAGGGACTTATCTGCTTGTCAGCGACTTAGACAAGGAGGAACGCCGTGGCACGCTCAACTTTATTCGCCTCAGTCCCCAGTCTGCCAAAACAATTTTTTTGGGCAAAATTCTTGGCGTACCAATTTTACTTTATTTAGCAACAATTCTGGCCGTACCGCTGCATCTGTACGCTGGATTATCTACTCAAATACCCCTGAATGGAATTTTATGTTTCTACATAGCAGTTGCAGCTAGCTGTGCTTTATTTTACAGCGCTGCGATGCTATTTGGATTGACAACCAGTTGGTTGGGAGGATTTCAACCTTGGTTGGCTAGCGCTACGGTTTTTGTTGTGTTTGGGATGTCTGTGATCCCGTTAACGCGAAGTGCTTGGGATTTGCTCACATTTTTGTCTCCCATTCCTATCCTGAGATATCTGCTTTTTGGAGTGGTTGTTAATAAAAATCATGCTTTCCATTGGTTAGTTGCAGATTTAGACAAGTTGCAATGGTTTTACTCGCCAGTGGGTACAAATATTGCGAGTGGTCTTGCTTTGTCTCTCTTCGTTTGTGGTACAGGAACCTACTGGATGTGGCAGGGATGGCAGCGCCGCTTTCCCAATCCCAGTGCTACAGTGTTGAGCAAGCGGCAAAGTTATTTGCTAGTTATCTGCAGTCAAGTAATATTTTTAGGGTTTGCACTTCAATCAGATCCCGGAGCCTATAATTTCGGCTGTTTACTTATCTTGAATTTGGTGATGTTCTTAGCTTTAATTGCAGCTTTAACATCTGACAGACAATCATTGTACGATTGGGCGAGGTATCGGAAACAAATCGTTCCCAGCAATCAGAAGCTGTGGCGACGCTACCCACTACTCGATTTAATTTGGAGCGATAAAAGTCCGGCTGGAGTTGCGATCGCGATTAATTTCCTCAGCTCAGTAATAATTTTAACACCTTGGGCGCTGTTGGAAAAACCTGAGATAAACGGATTTTGTGGTGTAATTGGCTGTCTGAATCTCATCCTAATTTACGCAGCCATCACCCAACTATTCCTATTTACAAAAACCCGAAATCAGGAAATTTGGGCCGTCGGGACAGTCGGCAGCGCTATCTTGTTGCCACCTGTGATCTTATCTATGCTCTTGCTTACCCCAGAAAAAGCTCCTTATGTTTTGTGTCTTTTTTTGGGGTGGCCTTCAACATTTGGGATGGGGTTTTGGCCGTATCGGCCAGCCTCCTCAGAAAATACGATTTTGCTCTTCTCCATACTCAGTCAGTGGACTGTCTTGGTGTTGTTGAATTTCAAATTGCGATCGCAACTGAGACTCGCAGGGCAATCAGCTTCTAAAGCACTGCTGAAAGCTTGAGAAAGCAGGGGAAGGGATCAAATGTGAAACTCCGATTCAGGCAGGGTTTAAACCCCTGCCTGAAAGCTTAAGTCGTCTGAAAACGACTGTTAAACTAACTTATTATGCCAATTCCGCATTGATAATCCACTTTATATTGAGCGATGGTTGTCACGGCTACACACACAAAGCCCACCTTCGGAGGCTTTAAGATTAAAGTTGAAAAATAATTTCTGACTGGACAGATCCAAAATTATAGATTCAGCGTATATTACTCATGAACGCAGTACAAAATTTCATGGGTTCGCACCGCTAAAAATTTCAGCTTGCCTGTTTGCAGTTGAGCTGCGATCGCCCTTGGCTACACAGCCAACTATAAAATATGGCTAAGTGCTCTGTATTTAGGAGTGGGTTTATTTGAATCGGGGGGCTGGTTTATATATCATTTTAGCTGCGTGTAATACTTTTATGGCAACCAACCCCTACAGCCGAAAATAAGAAAAACTATCCTAAAAGTGCGAATTTGTGATATTTTGACTGAGAATACCGCGGCCGTTAGGCCACAGAACTATCAAAATTAGAGGGTGATTACAGCATGGCAGAAATTAGAGGTACCTCACAAGCAGACTTGGTAGCCGGAACTCCAGAAGATGACCTAATTTTTGGTTTGATGGGCAATGACACCGTTGCCGGAAACTCTGGTAATGACAGCATTTATGGAGGTAAACAAAGCGATTTTATTGAGGGCAATTCTGGTCAAGATTCGCTTTTTGGAGATTTAGATAACGACACTATTAACGGCGGAGAAGGTAACGATTTTTTAGTGGGCGGAAAAGGCAGCGATTCCATATCGGGCAACTCCGGGAATGATGTTTTGTCGGGCGATCGAGATACTGATATCCTGATAGGCGGAGACGGGGCAGACGTATTTGTTTTGAGGCGCTACGCTGAGGCTGAGCCTTTCCGTACCAGCGGCGGTGTTAATTTGGGAAACGCGGACGCGATCGCCGATTTTGTACCAGGTACAGATTTAATCGGTTTGGGCGAAGGTGTCAGTTTTAGCGACTTAAATATTCTGGAAGCAGGAAACAATACTGTTATTCAAGACCGCGTAACAGGAGAATTTCTCGCTACTCTCCAAGGGGTGAGACAAAGTGCGATTAACCAGGCAAGTTTCACTAATAATATTGGCAGCGTTGTTCCCACCCCCCCGCCTGCCGCGCGGACAACGGCTTATGCTTTAACTCCTGCTAATCGGATTGTCGGTTTTAGTCTTTCCAATCCGGGAAGTGTGATCTCAGATTTGCCCGTGACTGGATTGCAAGCGGGAGAAAGTTTGCTGGGAATTGATTATCGCCCCGCTAACGGTGTGCTTTATGGTGTGGGTTCTAGCAATCGCTTGTATACTGTCAATCCGATGACTGGGGAAGCAAGTCCAGTGGGTAACGGGCAGTTTGCTGTTCCTCTCACTCCGGGGGCTGCGGGTTTTGATTTCAATCCGACAGTCGATCGAATTCGGTTTGTCAATCAAGCCGATCAAAACGCCCGCCTCAACCCAGATACCGGGGCAACTGTGGATTTTGACACGCTGGCGGGGGGAGTTCAACTCGACGGGAATTTGGCTTATGTTGCGGGCGATCGCAATTTTGGAAGTTCTCCGGCTGCTGCAGGGGCTGCCTATGTGAATAACTTTGCAGGGGCAACTTCGACCACACTATTTGCAATTGACAGCGATTTTGATGTTTTGGTGCGACAAGATCCGCCGAATAATGGAGTCTTGAATACGATCGGATCTTTGGGAGTTGATGCTACTAACGTTCTCGGCTTTGATGTCAGGAGTATTGGTGGCCGCGAGGTAGCAGTGGCGGCGCTGGAAGTTGGGGGCATTTCCGGGTTGTACAATATCAATTTAGGTAGCGGTCAAGCTTCCTTTGTCGGTCAAATTGCCGACGGAAGACAGATTAACGGTTTGGCTTTGCCTTTGCCTACAGCTTACGCCTTAACTGTCAGAAATGGCGCTGAAACAATTGTCGGTTTTAACGAGGCGGCACCGCGGGCGATTCTCAGCGACGCAGCAGTTACCGGATTGCAGCCGGGAGAAAGTTTGCTGGGAATAGATTTTCGCCCCGCTAACGGCCAACTTTACGGTGTTGGTTCTAGCAATCGCTTGTACGCCATCAATCCGGTGACTGGGGCTGCAAGTCAAGTCGGTAGCGGGCAGTTTGCTGTTCCCCTAACTCCGGGGTCTGCGGGTTTTGATTTCAATCCCACAGTCGATCGAATTCGGTTTGTCAATCAAGCCGGTCAAAACGCCCGCCTCAACCCTGATACTGGGGCAATTGTCGATACTGACACGCTGACGGGGGGAATTCAACTCGACGGGAATTTGGCTTATGCTGCGGGCGATCGCAATTTTGGCAATGCCGGCGCGGCTGGGGGGTCTGCGTATCTGAATAACTTTGCAGGGGCAGCTTCGACGACATTATTTGCAATTGACACCAATTTAGACGTTTTGGTGCGGCAAGATCCGCCGAATAATGGAGTGTTGAATACGATCGGATCTTTGGGAATTGATGCTGGTACCGTTCTCGGCTTTGATGTCAGGAGTGTTGGCGGTAACGAGAGGGCTTTGGCTGCGATCGAGGTTGGCGGAGTTTCCAGCCTGTACAATATCAATTTGACGACCGGTCAAGCTTCGATTGTCGGTCAAATTGGCGATGGCAGGGGATTTAAAGGCTTAGCACTGACTTTGATTTAACTGCTAAATTCTCATCGATTTTAGATTGATTTTAGGCATCAATTATGTACTTTTTAGGTATAAAGTTGAAAAAAAATCAACTTTTATACCATCGGAAATTGTCAGTCTAAAATCCTTTGGGCAATTCCCAATTCCCAATTTGAGGTAACATATTATTTTGACAACCTAGATAAGATGTTATCTCAAGTTTTTTACTTGCTACGTTCTCGTGCTGACGGCAAATATATCAGCGCTTGTCCCAATCCAGATTCGGCGGTGAGTTACCTGCTGATGTTTCGCGAAGACTATGACGCTTTGAGCTATCTCAACGCCCACGCTGCTGATGTTGCCGATCGATTCGGAGTAGAATCGATTTCCGGTTCTCAGGTAAAAAAGCTACTCGAACGTTGGGGATTTAACGGTGTGGGGGTTGTTCAAGACCCGCTGCTGCCGAATATTGAGTTTTTATTGACAAAGAATTGACAATTAACAACATTTGTGTTTAACCCGGTTTCTGGAAGAGATCGGGTTTTTTGGTGAAGTTTTTGGCCGATCGCGCGATCGAGCTTGTCAACTTCCGTGCCCCATATCTAGTGCAAATTGTCAAATATATTAACCTTTTACCCTAAATCTGAATCCTGTTGTATATTCGTAGTTTGATATATTCCGACACGTCAGTACACAACCTATGGTTCGAGAATTAGAGCGATCGAGTGCCCGCGAGAAACGCAACCAGTCCGATTTTCCCGAAACAGCACCCGCAGCCAATCCAGTATTTTTTAGGACGTACAGCCGCCGTACCGAGACAGGGCGGGAGACTTGGGCCGAAGTGTGCGATCGAACAGTCAAGGGGCTCCAAAAGCTCGGAAACCTCACCCCCGAAGAAACACAACTGCTGCACCGGATGCAAAACGAGCTCAAAACCCTCGCTTCAGGCCGCTGGCTGTGGGTAGGCGGCAGCAAATGGATCGAACAGCCAGAGAACTTTTCCGGCGCATATAACTGTTCGTCAACAAATATTATCGACTGGCGGGCCTTTGGTTTATTGATGGATTTGGCAATGATGGGCTGCGGCACAGGTGCAGTCTTGGAACCACAATACATCAACCAACTGCCCCCGATCCGCAACCGCTTAACCGTGACAGTCCAAGGTGCGATCGGTTCTACACCCGCTTTAGAGCGCCGCCAAGAAACCGAAGTAAAAATAGACGAAAAAACCGCCACTATTTATGTCGGAGATTCCCGCCAAGGTTGGGTAAAATCCTATCAAGCTTTGCTGGAATTATCCACAGATGAAAGGTTTGCAGGAACAGCTCAAATTTACATCGATTTGAGCGACGTTCGCCCGGTGGGAGAACCTTTAAAAGGCTTTGGCGGAGTAGCAAATCCGGTGAAATTGCCCGACCTTTATCAGCGGTGCGCCACAATTTTGAATAAGGCTCAAGGGCGGCAGTTAAATTCAGTAGAATGCTGCGTATTGATTGACGAAGCGGCGGTCACAATCGTCGCTGGCAATATTAGAAGGAGCGCGGGAATTCGTCAGTTTGATTCTAGTGATCAACTGGGGGCAAATGCTAAAAACAATCTGTGGCAGCAAGATGAAAGTGGCAACTGGAAAATTGACCCAGAGCGAGATGCTTTGAGAATGGCAAACCACTCTCGCGTTTTTCATCATAAACCAACGCGGGAAGAATGTATTGATGCCGTTCGCCAACAGTATTATAGCGGCGAAGGTGCGATTCAATGGGCCGGTGAAGCTGTAGCTCGATCTAACGTTGATTTACTTTCAACACCAAGTCTTAAACTTGAATTTTTGAAAGCTTACGATGAAGGAAAAGCTAAACAGTGGTTGCAGGAACGTCATCCTAATATGACTGCGGAAGAATTAGAGCATCGGTCAGTCCGTTTGGGCTTAAACCCGTGTGGTAAGTAATTTTGCCTCACGTTAAAAACCTCGCAAATACGGGGAAAGCTGAAATGCTAATCCCGTGGTAATCAGAAGAAATAAAAAGCTTTTGACACCGTACAGCGTAGAGAGTGAAACTAGATTACAATGAAAAAAGCAATCTAGAATATAATCTCTCCAAGAGTGTGGGGGCGCGTATGACAAGCACCTTCTATGGCTACTCAGGTTTCTACGGTGAGCATTGTTTAAGGTCAAGCCTTGAGTACATTTACGCGAAATACCTGGACTACATGAAAATTGGCTGGACATACGAACATAAAACTTATTTACTCTCGAATGAAGTTCGGTACAAACCAGACTTCCTTCTTGAAAATGGTGAGTATGTCGAAATTAAAGGCACTTTTAATTATCAAAGTGACTTGCCAAAAATTCAGCGTTTTGAGTCTGAGTACAACGCAAAAGTTACGATTATTCAAGAAAAGGGCTTAAGACAACTCATCAAGGATACTCCTTTTGTATTTGAGCATTTGAAACAGGAATGGAAATCTCATGCTAAGGTAAGAGGCATGGATAATTTCGGAAAGAAAAACCCTATGTATGGTGTTACTCAATCTGAAAGTACCAAAGCCAAAATCAAAGCTAAGGCGAATGCAAGATTTGCCGACCCTAGTTTCAAAGAGAAGTTTCTCAATAGTCCCAAGCGAAAAGCATACCATGAGTCACGCAAGGGAAAGAAAACAGGTGCGTTAGTACCTAGATTTATTCTTACTTGTGAATTTTGTCAGAACAGTTTTGAAGTTATACAACACAAAGTATCCAAGCGTCGTTTTTGTTCAAAAAATTGCTCTGTCCAATCGCAGCATGGAAAAACTTCAACAACTAATTCTGATATTCAAACATTAGCTCATACTTTTGCCTTGGATAATTATGAAGCCCTCTTATCTGTAAAGTTGAATAACCTCAAAGAGCTTTTTCAACCTTTACATGACTCAATACAAAAAGAAAATAACATTCTGGATATCAGAACAATATCTCAGATTGTTACAGGTAAGCCATGTAGCAGAAAGGAACTCCTCTATTATTTGAGGGAATACGCGCAAAAGGTACGCGGAGCTACTGCGAAAAATCAAGCAGTAGAACTAGAGGATAAAAAGCCTTTAGGGTAACATAACTGGAAATCATCGGCTCTAACTTCCACTGTAATCTTTCTGAGGTTCACCTCAATCAAATTGATCCTTACAATTTCAAAGAACAGGAGGAAGCTTTCACTGCTGCAGGTTTATCTGTCGCGGTACTTCTCAATCACAAATTCCTCGAACCGCGCTATCAATACAGCCGCGAATTAGACCCGATCGTCGGTGTATCTTTTACTGGATTGTTCGATTTCTTCGTTCATGCTTTCGGCGTTGAGTGGCTGCGCTGGTGGGTGGAAGGCCGCCCGCAAACTTCGCAAGGAATCGCGTTTAAACAGCGGGAAGAAGAGTATTTGACTGGTTGGCGGGAGATTGTGAATCGGGTAGTATGGGATTATTGCGATCGCCATTCCTTAAAACGCCCCAATCGCTGCACAACCGTACAACCATCCGGTACTAAATCTCTGCTCACAGGCGCTTCTCCGGGGTGGCATCCGCCCAAAGCCCAGCGTTTTATTCGCAGAATCACTTTCGGCAAAAACGACCCTGTAGCCCTCGCCTGCATCGACTACGGATACAACGTGATTCCGTCTCAATCTGACAAAGATGAAAACGGCAATTTGCTGAACAATCCCTTCGATGAACGCTGTACAGAATGGCTGGTAGAAATACCAGTTGCGGTAAGTTGGGCTGACTTGCCCGGTGCTGATGAAATTGACATTAACAAGTTCTCGGCTGCCGCACAAATGGACTTTTATATGCAGGTGCAAAAGTTCTATGTCAGACACAACACTTCGGCGACGATTGAGTTGCGGGAAAATGAAGTAGAAAGTTTGGGTACTCGGATTTACGAAGCGATTCGCGATGACGAAGGCTACATTTCCGCAGCACTTTTGGCTCGGTTTGATGCTCTGGAAACTTTCCCGCGTTTGCCCTTTGAACCGATAAATAAGGAAACTTACACCAAAATGGTAGCAGAGGCTTTATCGCGCCGCGAAACTGAAGTTTTTCACGTAGCTTTGAGCCGTTATGATTTGGGTGAAATGATGGATTCTGGGCCGGCGGGCTGCGATTCTGATAAGTGTTTGATGCCGGAAACTAAGGCTATGTAATAGCCTTGAAAGAAATCCCCCAAACGGGGGATTTTTTTATGTTTAATTGCAGATAAACATAAAATCGTAGATACTGTCTTGACCCAATACGGTTTACTTAAGAGGGCAAAACCCGCTCTCTTAAGTAAACCGTATTAGATTATCGTTGGTAAAACCCGGCCCTACAGGAATTGGGGTTTAATGTTCCGCTGTCAAAAGATTGAATTGCTCGGTATCAATGCGACTTGCTCGATACAAAACTTCAGCTATTTCCGAAAGCGCTAACACAGAATGGGCGCGATAACCGTTGGTCTGCAATTTATCTTTAACTCCCTGTTCGTGGTCGATTAATACCACGATATCTTCCACATTCAACCCAGCCGATTTTAACTTGCCTGCGCCTTCCATCACGCTTTTGCCACTAATCAAAATATCATCGACTACGACAATCGTTTCTCCTGCATTAAAATGCCCCTCAATTAATTTGCCCGCACCGTAAGTTTTCACCTCCTTGCGCGGGAAAATCATCGGGCGTTCCATCCGCAATGCTAAACCCGTTGCTGTGGGTAAAGAACCGTAGGGAATTCCCGCAATGCGATCGAATTTTAAATCCTTGAGAATGTCTGCATAAGCGCTGACAATTTGATGGAAAATCTGCGGAATTGAGATAATTTTCCGCAAATCGATGTAATATGGAAATACGGCACCCGATGCTTGTACGTGGTCGCCAAAAACTACGCAGCCGATGTCATAAAGTTGCAAGATTAAATCGCGGTTGGGTTCCGGTTGCAAAAAGCAAACATCAGGCAGCCACAGTTCGCAAGTGGGACTACCTTCGATCGCCCGCAGCCTCTGTTTATTAATACTATCCCGCAATTTCTCAATTTCTCGGCGCGGCTCTTTCCGCGCTAATAAACTTGGGGGGACTGGCAGCAGCAAATCTTCACCATTCTTGCTTAAACCGGCCGCTAGCAGTTGTGCGAGGTCGTTTTCTTCTGTGAAGTCATTTTCTTCGGCGATGTCTCCTTCGACTAAAATTAGGCGTTCAGGAGCTTCTTTGCGGATGCGGGCTAACATATCCGGCATTACTCCTACTTCTAAACCGACTTTTTCGGGAGTTCCCCAAGTTTGAGAGAGTCGGACTAATTGCAAGTAAAAAGGGTTGTTTGGCGTCGGGTATTCTTGCACAGCCGCCGCTGACGGGTTGGCGGTGGCACAGAGGACAAAAACAGTTTTTCCAGCGTATAACAAAAATGGCGCTACTTGGTCGAATCCGGGATAGGGACTTAAAGTAATAGCGTCAACTCGCCAGTCTTGAAATACAATTTTGGCAAACACTGTGCTGGTATTTAAATCGCAGTGTTTGGCATCTAAAATTACTGGCAGGTGAGGGGGAATAATTGTTAAAATTTCTTGCAGCAATGCCCAGCCGGGAATACCGAGAGATTGGTAAAAACCGAGGGTGATTTTGCAGGCACAAATTAAATCGGCTGTTTGGTCGATCGCACTTTTTAGCTTTGACAACAAATCAGTTACAAAACTTTGAGTTTCCTCCCCAGTCATTGAAACTAGCGCGGGCAAGGTTTCCGGGTCGGGGTCGAGGGCTAAATAGAGCAAACTTTGATTGGTTTCAACAGCCGCTAACAGTTTATCGAAAAAGTTGGTTCGATCCGTCATAGTGTGTTATGGAGGTAAGGGGAATTTAAAAAATTGCAGCTCAAAGTGGGAGGGGTGTTGTGCCGGAAGAAACCGATCCCCGTTGAAATTGAAATTAAGAATCTTTTAAAATTGTAGAAGGTAAAGAGCAGGAAATCTGTAACTTTGGGAGCAGTTTCATGGGGAATGATTTTCGGGTTGGCTACGCCAGTGATTTCACCTAACCCGCAGCAAGTCAATTAATTGTGGTAAAGTAACCAGTGTCCGGGTGGCGATTTGAGCGGCATTCTCCTGCGGCACGCGAGTTTAGCAAATGCAGATTTGAGAGGAGCAAATTTGAGCGGGGTTGCTTGGCGGCAAGCTAATTTACAAGGCGCTAATTTTACTCAAGCTAATTTAACCAGAGCCCGTTTGATGGATCTAATCTAAAAAATCCTACCGTTGGAGGTATTATTTTGGTTGACCAAGAATTTCTTCATGGTACAAGCCCCCGCATTTATCCGTGGAATCAATCGAAAATCGAAAATCGAAAATCCTCAAGCCCCCGCATTTATCCGTGGAGTCAATCTAAAATCTAAAATCTAAAATCTAAAATCGATTGACGGTAGTATTAAATAGAACCAGAATCTAAAGCAATGCCCGCCTTATAGTAGGGGTAGTAATAAATGATCGGTACGATCGACTTTACGATTTGGGACGAGTTGCTGCAACGCTACGTTGACGATTTCGGCCGCGTCAATTATCGGCGCTGGAAAGCTGAGGGGGCTGATGTTTTGAGGGCGTGGCTGGAAAGTTTGGCCGATGTCGATTTGGCGCATGGTACTGATGCGGATGCGCGGCTGGCGTTGTGGCTGAATGCGTATAATGCGATCGCAATTTCTCAAGTTCTGGAAGTATATCCGATCGCGTCCATCCGTCCCAAAGTTTTGGGAATTCCCAACTGGCTGAGTTTTTTGGATTTTTTCACTCGTTCAAATTCGATTATTGGCGGCAAAAAGTACAGTCTCAATCAAATCGAACACGCAATTTTGCGGCCGGAATTTGCCGAACCGCGCATCCATTTTGCATTAGTTTGCGCTTCAGTCGGGTGCCCGCTGCTGCGCCGGGGGGCTTATTTCCAGGAGTCGGTACGGACTCAACTAGAAGCGGATGCCAGCCGTTTTATTCACAATCCTGATAAGGTGCGATATGATGCCGAGAAAAAGACGCTTTATTTGAGCAAGATTTTTAAGTGGTACGGCGAGGATTTTGTAAAGGCGGCGGGTTCGGTGGCTGAGTATGTGGGCGGTTATTTGGGGCCGGAGGCGGCTGTGGGTGATGGATGGGCGATCGTTTTTTTGCCTTACGACTGGAATTTGAATCGGGTTGAGGGATAAAATTTGCGCCTGTGGGTAGGTGTTTTTTTGAGGGGGTAATTTTTTTAGTCTGTCGTTACCCCTTCAAATTGCCATTCCCCAACGTACAGGATGAATTGTCTGCTGTGCCGTTACCCCCGGAGCAACTGTCACAATCCAACTCATCCTAGTCAAGAAGTTCTTAGAGAGTGCCATTGACTGCGAGAAAAACGCATCGGCGTCGCGATAAAAGGTAAAGTTGTAATTATTTTCTTTTTTGACTACCTTAAATCAATACTACTGTCGGCTTTGTCAGCCTACTATAGTGGTTCACGACTACTTCCCATATTGGAGGATAAAGGATGACAGGTCTAGACTCCCTCTTGGTTTCTGTATCTACTGCTTACGACGCTGGTTTATTAAATCGACATGATGTGGAAAGAGTTAATAAAATCATAAAATCCATTGAAAAAAGAGGATTGGATGAACTAATAACAATTTCCTATGCTTTCATCTGTTACTACAATGATGTAGTTGATGGACTCAATACAAAACAGTTTGTTCCGTCATACGGACTCAGAGAAGTTGTCTCTTTGTATCCCAATACTCTTCTCCCGAAATTTCTTTACGGGCAGTTGTCCAAGGTATTTGATAGCAATGGTAAATTGCTTGAAAACTACTCTAAGTCAAGCGTAGATTTGATATTAGGTATACTAGCACATATTAAAAGGATAGATGACCCTAGAGCATTGAGCCAAGAGGAAATCAAGTTGCTATTTTCCGAAGGCTTGCAGACACCGCGTGATCGCGCCCTATTCGGCATCTGTCTCTTCACGCCGACACGAATTAAGGACGCTTGTACCTTGCGAGTGAGAGACTATTACGCTCTTGATGGTTCCGTTCTGCCAGAGGTTCTTATCCCCACCAACAAAAAATTTGTAACCCGCACCATCCCAATAATTGAAGAGCTAAGGCTGATACTGGCTGCCTATCAACCAACCGATGATATTTACCTGTTCCCAGCTCTTGAAGGCTCTAAAAGCATCAACCTGGAATCGGCATCAGAAATTTTTTTAAATGCCTTACAACAGGCAAATATCACCGATGCTAGCATCCACAGCTTGAGGCGAACAAGCCTAATACCTAATATTGATGAGTAATGCGGGTATCCCCCTTCGGGTAATCTAAGAAATCAGCAGCCACCACAACCTTAAACAATGGCAGCGGTATTTAGAGGTAGGGTCTGATTAGCTTTATTTATAGGTATTTGAGGCTCTAAATCAGAAAATCTAGCTATCCTGATCTGGTTTCAATAGTTACAGGCTCTAGGCGGGGAAATACCCCAAATTCTCTCATAGAGCATTGAACGGATTCAAGTTGCAATCAACCTAAATCCCTATCAGGGATTGAAACATGGCCTCAATCAACTGGAGGGTGGAGATTTTCACTAATCGGTAGGTGGTTAGATGAATGCTAACCAATTAGCTATTGATCCGCCATTAAACCTCTCCACTCAAAATCTGTTGAACCGTCAAACTTAGCTGTGGAAACATCGGAGATACGATCGCCTCTCCATCCCGAAATACCCCAACCTCAACATATTGCCCATCCAGAAGCCGCAAAACCGTCACAACTTGTTCAATTGGATCGATAACCCAATACTCTGCAATGCCCCGCGCTGCGTACTGAGCTCGTTTGCGCTCGTAATCCCGATCCCTGCCCAGTCTACCCGGACTGACTACCTCCACAACAAACCGAGGAGGCAACATATCGAAGGTGATAGTTAGCCTGGTTGCTGTCAGCGGAATGTGTTCAGGTTCCAGAATTATCAAATCGGGGTAGCGGTTGGCCGCATCTCCCGATCGCAAAACGGCAACTTGAACCTCGCAATTATGCGTTTTAATCAGCCTGAGTGGCACTAGCCCGCTGCTAGCAAGATAGAAAAATAGATAGTTAGCAATGAAATTATTAGGTTCAGATTCTGGCGGCAAAGCGATTAACTCCCCATCAATTAACTCATAGCGTTGATCCGTCTCATTTGAGTAATTAAGGTACTCATCAAAAGTTAATTTTTTAGATTGAGCTTGTACCATAAAGTTACATTCCTTAATTTATTCGTCCCTTGCTGCTGGGAGTTTGTTTATCTAGAAACGGCTTCAACTGCCCAACGATCTCAATCAAATCTGCTGTGCAAGTTAAACAGGTGTCCCAGCCTCCATCGACAATCGCCCCACAAGTGACATATTAAAAACTATCACAGTTCAAATCCTCTGGAATATAAACAATGATTTCAGATAAATTTCGGCGCGAGTTGCGAGAACAAGCCAAACTCTGGCAAGCAGAAGGACTCATCGACACTTCATTCTATCAACAACTTTCCGAACGCTACCAATTCAACACACTCGAAACCGCCTCCCGCAACCGATTCCTCAGCATTCTCATCAGTCTCGGCGGCATTCTCCTCGGTATAGGAGTCATCACCTTTGTAGCCGCCAACTGGCAAGTTTGGTCGCGCGAAGTGAGAGTTGCGCTGCTGCTAAGTCTTTTCGTAGCAGTCAATGCAGCAGGTTTCTATCTGTGGCGAATTCCCCCATCCCGAAGCAAAAACTCCAATCCCAATATGCCCGCAACAAAAGGGCGAAACAAACTCCTAGGTGAAGGATTGTTGCTATTAGGAGCTCTGATTTTAGGAGCAAATATGGCATTGATGGCGCAAATGTTCCACATTGGCGGTTCTTCCTACGGACTTTTCCTTGCTTGGGGAATCGGCGTGCTCGGAATGGCTTACAGTTTGCGGTTGACTTCCTTGGGTGTTTTGTCAGCACTTTTGATCGGTTTGGGCTATTGGCTTGCGGTGTTAGATTGGTCTTCCAAAGTCGAGTTTTCTTGGCTGGAAGTTTTGGTGCGGCAAATGCCGATCGCAGCCAGTATAATGTTTGTGCCACTGGCTTATTGGTGTCGATCGCGTGCTATTTTTGCCATAGGTGCGATCGCGATAATTTTTTCCCTACAAGTTTCTATCGTCCAAGGGTTAAATCAAACCTGGGGCACAGCAATTTTTTGTGCCCTACCGCCCGCTTTGCTGTGGGGATACGACGATGCAATCTGGCCGAAGGTACGCAGCAAGCTGTTTCAACCTACCGCCCGCAGTTTAGCACTCGTGTTTCTCGCTTGTGTTTTTTATATTCTTTCTTTCCACTGGTTTTGGCAAGATTTGCCGAATCCTGCGCCAACGGAGTCGGATTGGGTTTTGCTGGCAAATGTGGCTGTTTTGGGCGGTTTCACGGTGTTTGAGTGGCTGCGTTTGGGACGTTTGGAACTGCGGCGGCCGAAACAAAATGGTGTGGATTTGAGTACAGGTGCGATCGGCATTTTAATTCTCGCCAGCGCCTTAATACCGCTTATTCACTTCAATTTTACTCCCCTTCCTCAATTAGCAACTTTTCTGTTCAATGTTTTATCATTTTTGCTCGCTGTCGGCTTAATCCGAGAAGGTTTAGCTTTAGGAAACCGCCAGACATTTTGGGGAGGTATGGTATTAATCACCCTGCAAATCATCAGCAGAGTCTTTGAATATGACACAGGATTGTTACTCAAATCTTTTGTCTTTGTTTTATGCGGAATTGGCGTAATTGCAGCGGGTTTGTGGTTCGAGCGCCACTTCGCAAAAATTCCCGATGAATAGGAGCATTCTACTATAGTGCGATCGTCCCCCTTGCACTGCACTCGGAAGATGATTATGCCGATTCAAAGCTCAACGATATTATTCTGCGAACCAATTCCCAATTCCCCATATGAACACCGAAAATCCAGATTCAACAGATCAAAGTTCCGAAATAGCAGATACCAGCGCTAATCCCCCATCATTCACCCTTCCCCCCGCAGCGCAACGCCTTCCCGCGTGGCGGCTGTGGGTTCCTTTGCTGCTGCAAATCGGACTAATTGCCGCCGTACCAGCTCCCGCAGTTTACACTTTTATTACTGGCAAAACAGTTGTCCTGCAAACAGCACCAGTAGATCCTTACGACTTTTTGCGCGGATATTACCAAGTTTTGAGCTATGATATTTCCGATCGCACAAATCTGCAAAAACTCCCCGGCTGGAAAGATTTACCTGCCGAAAAAACACCTTGTCCGCCCGGGGTTGCTTGTCCACAAAATACACAGAATGTCAAGCCGCCAACCAGTTTTTATGTAATATTAGAAGCGCCAAAAACCGCGACTAATCCCGGCCGCCCCCAAGCTTGGAAACCCGTCCGCGTCAGCCTAGAAAATCCCGCCAATTTGCCCGCCAACCAAATCGCAATTAAGGGCAAATATAACGGTTGGCAGATGGAATACGGCTTAGAAACTTATTATATGCCAGAGGATGAAAGGGAAAAAGTCAATCAGGACATTAGCGAAGCTCAAAGGAAGCAGCGACAATCTTTTTTGGTAGAAGTAAAGGTTGACAAAACAGGCCATGCTGTGCCTGTGAGTTTGTGGGTGCGCGATCGCAATTATCGATTTTAGCTGATATCTTGTACCATTGTCAGCAACAGGCAAGATGCCTGTTCCACAAAATATAAATTTTCTTGTGGAACAGGCCGAAAAGCCTGTTCCTAAACAAGTAATTGAGAATGTTGCAACATATGAGTTTTAGCCAATTTAGCCAAAAGGTCGATCGGTCTTTTGCCCTTGTTTTGAGTATTTTGGCTTAGGGAGGGGGCCTAGGTTCGGCGATTCCCTACCGCAACGGACTCCCAGGCGCGATCGGGATAGCTTCGCTCGCGCGGACATTTCAATTGCCGACAACCCAGGAGAATCTATTAAGATATATAAGACTTGCAAAAATCTTGCCAGTTCAAGGGCGCAAGTCATGAATCTACTGGAGCTTCTCATGTTAGCCGAGCTAATCTCTGCCAGACGAATACTCAAGACCAAACTCCTCGACTTCTTAGGACTTCCCGAAAATTGCCAAGACCAAACCGATCATCTCGTCAACCGAATTGTATCCCTGCTGGAAGCAAATCCAGCCGAACAAGAAAGATTTTGGGAGACATTCAAAAGTGAATTAGCCGTCGATCCGGTAGAATTAGAAACAATACTCAAGTGTTCGCCAGCAGAACGCCAGCAGTGGATTGAACAAGACAAACTCCCTATTCTAGAATACCGCTCTTTCCGCAAATCAGGAATCCATCTCGAATATCCCGTTCACGACAGAAGATTCATCTTAAGTCTAACGCCAACCGATATTAATAACTGGCGCAAAGAACCCAAAGGGCAGATTAAAAATAATCGCCAAATACCCACCCCAATCAATACAGAAAAGCCTGAAGAAAACGAACAATCACGAGTAGCTTTTAGTTCAGCTTGGGAAAAAATCATTGCCGACTGGAAAGAACAAGGTTCGGCGGAAATTTCAGCAACCTTCCAGCTAGCTTACTGGACAGTTTGGGCGTCGCGCTGGGCCAAAGAAAATCAGCTCAACAGCTTTAAAGCAATTAAATATAAGGAAGTCTACGAAGCTCACCAGCAGGAATGGTACCAGCGAAAAAATCAAGCAGTCAAGTTACTAATTGAAATGCCTTACGCCATGCTTTACTTCTACCGTCCGGCAGATTCTGACAAATTATATCTCGAATTGTGCGACGACCACCAGGAAATGATGAAAGATGACTACTATTGGGATAAGTGGGATTTTTTCTATCAGAACCGCAAGCTGGTAAATAGATGCCGCGAATGCGTGTACTCCGAAACCAAAGATTATTACTCGCTTTACTACCTGGAAATCAAGAGCGACAAGTTTCCCGATTTTAGTTTTTCTTTCCACACGCCGTATACCATCGGCAGAAAATTTTTGCCGCATCCAGAAACGCTGCCTTATGTAGACCACGTAGAACAGGACGGCATTTTTCGCTTTGGCCGTCCGCTGCTGGAACAAGAGAAAGTTATTCACACAGAAAAGGATGTATTGCTTAAGTTTGAGGCTGCTTTGGCAGCAGCGAAAAAGTTTTCTTAGTTGTTAGTTATTAGTCATTAGTTGACAAGTATAGTAAGATGCGCGCGCCGACCTCAGAAACCGGGTTTCTTCCGAGATTTATCGTCACTCAACCCAAAATTCGTAGAAACCAGGTTTCTTACCCGCGCACTCACTAATGACAACTGTCAACTGTCAACTGTCAACTGTCAACTGACAATTGTCAACTGACTTTTGAAGTTGGATTACTTGAATGCTGCCGCCAGCACAAATTTTGGGTTGTTGAGCTTCTTTGGAATTGTACGATCGCCATCCCACTTCTGCCAACAAATTCCCCAAGTCTGTTTCGAGCAAATTCCAAGCTGTTTCTGTCTCAAACAAGCACAAAAAAACAGCCAACCCTGGCCAAAATACCTGATTTGTGGGCGAGTGAAAATCTACCAAAATGAATAGACCACCGGGCTTGAGTACGCGGTATACTTCCTCAAAGATTTGTCGCAATTGTGCCCGATCGCATTTCGTGCATCGCAACACTGCTGTGTACCCAATCAAAATGACAGTCGCCAAAAGGCATGGACTCGGCAAAAGCTTCTACATAATTGGCTGATTGCACATTTTTTTTTGCCCGTTCCAGCGACAATGGCGAAGCGTCGATTCCTGTGACATCCTGGAAATATTGCACCAGAAATTGCGTAGTTTGACCGCTACCGCAACAAAGGTCTAAAATTTTAGTTTCGGCGCTGATGGTCAAATTTGCCCAGGCTAGTTGACCCAAACGAGCATTGCCGCCTACGCTCAAAGCAGCCAGACGCGCGATCGCATCGTAGAGACGCTGATACCGATAACTTAAATCTCTAAAAATTGTTGCCACAGTCAAAATTATGTATACCTTGTTATCGACTTAAGATATCATCCGAGAAATTGGGTAGAAACCCCGTCCTTTTAGGACGGCTTTGTGTTACAATATAATTTGTCAATGACCCACCCGCGACTATGTGAACATAAACCCTAATTAATAAGTTTGCGACAACCGCAACGGGAAAGAAAAATAGGTAGACCGGGAAAAGAGGACAGGGCAATGGGCAGTCCAACCCTAGAATCAAAACTACGAAGAATTCCGTTTGGTATTCGACACGTAAAAACCGCAGGGCTTGCGGGGTTAGTCTGTGGAGCGAACATAAGACCAAATCTCTTTGAGGGTGGAGGCAGTTGCGAAGAAGCAGAAATTCAAATCGCGAGGTTTGGGAATCCCCGTCCGCGACGGTCGGGGTGGATGTCAAGAGGCTATATTGTTAAAATAAGTAACAGAACTGAGACGATGGGAGAGCTGTAACTGCTATGGGCCGTGTGGGAGTATTGCTATTAAACTTGGGCGGGCCAGATCAAATCGAGGATGTCCGTCCTTTCCTGTTCAACTTGTTTGCTGACCCGGAAATCATTCGCATTCCGTTTCCGTGGATGCAAAAACCGCTCGCCTGGTTGATTTCGACTCTGCGTTTTCAGAAATCTCAGGAAAACTACCGCCAAATCGGGGGCGGCTCTCCTTTGCGGCGGATTACGGAGGAACAAGCCCTAGCGTTGCAAGAACTCTTGCAGTCCAAGGGACAGGATGCTCGAGTGTACGTGGGGATGCGCTATTGGCATCCTTTTACCGAAGAGGCGATCGCCAAAATTAAGCGCGATCGCATTGAACATTTGACCATTTTGCCGCTGTATCCTCAGTTTTCCATCAGCACCAGCGGTTCTAGCTTCCGGCAGCTAGAAGAAATGTGGGGCAAAGATCCTGCCCTCAACGATATCGAATATACGGCTATTCCTTCTTGGTATCAGCGGCCAGGCTACATTCAGGCAATGTCGGAACTGATAGCCCAACAACTAGACCACAATCCAAATCCCGATCGAGTTCACATCTTTTTCAGCGCCCACGGCGTCCCCCTCAGCTACGTAGAAGAGGCTGGAGACCCCTATCAGCGCGAGATTGAAGATTGCACTCGTCTGATTATGGAACATTTGAACCGATCGAACGAACACACTCTCGCTTATCAAAGTCGGGTTGGCCCGGTGGAATGGCTCAAGCCTTACACCGAAGACGCGATTACTGAATTGGCAGAAAATGGAGTCCAAGATTTGTTGGTAGTTCCGATTAGTTTTGTTTCCGAGCACATCGAGACTCTGCAAGAAATTGACATGGAGTATCGAGAATTAGCAGAAGAGTCGGGGATTGAAAATTTCTACCGAGTGCCGGCACTGAATACTCATCCGGTGTTTATTGAGGCCTTGGCCGATTTAGTCATCGAGTCGATCGAATCTCCCAGCGTTAAATTCTCGGATGTGATACGCCCTTCCAAGACAGTGAAAATGTACCCTCAAGAGCAGTGGGAGTGGGGTTTGACCACGGGGGCGGAAGTCTGGAACGGTCGTGTGGCGATGATTGGTTTTGTGGCACTATTGCTGGAATTAATTACGGGTCAGGGCCCGCTACATTCGATCGGATTGCTTTAAATTGACTGTTGACAGTTGACTGTTGACTGTTGACAGTTGACAGTTGACTATTATTACAAATGACTAATGATATCAAATCCGTTGGTATCGGAATTATTCATCACTCTCTTCTGGAGACTCAGCGCCCTCTGCGGTCTCTGCGGTTAAATCATTCCGAAACAACCGCAAACAATATGACTAATCACCAATAACTAATCACCAATAACTAATCAATAATTAATCAGGATCGCGCTTGCGGCGGCGGGGATTTCCCCTATCGCCCGGTATTCCCTGACTTTTGTACCAGCGATACCACTCTTTAGAACTGCGAATTGCCAGCCACAGCAGGATCATAGCAACTAACCCTCCCTGCCGCGGCGCGTCAAAGGCAAACAAAACCAAGGAAATGCACAGAACATCTTGCAGGAAAATCACCCAAATCGGCAAACCCCGCAGCCGATAAAACCATCCAGCTTGTACCAGTTGCAGCACTAAAGCCAACAAACCTCCGACAATACCAATTATCCACAGCATCCAAGGGTGAGCAATAATTTCCTCGATCGAACTTACTTGAGCGATCGCAATTCCCATAATTGCTCCTACAATGGGGCTGAAAATAATTTGCACAATTTGCAGTACCCGCTGTCCTACAAAGGTTTTAGAAGCAAATAACTCTAACAGCGACCAACTCACCAAGATGGTGATAGCCACCTGGGGGGGAACCCCCGATAATAGAGGTATTTCCGACCAAAGTTTGTCAATCCGCAACAAACCAATTAACAGCAGGGGCATGGCAATTCTCATACCCCCTGCCGCAGACGCAGAGAGTGCGGCTAGGAGTCCAACCATAATAATAATTCAGTTTCTAACGTCAGCTAAAGCCTCGATCTATTTCAGAATTTAATTCCCCTGATGGCTGGCTGTGATTTGAGCTCACGAACTCAAATTACTCCTTGAGCTTAAATATATCCCTCTATTTTAAGTGTATTTGCTTAATCTCTGCTTGGGAGTGCGATATTGTCGATCGACACAAGGTAGTTTGTGGACAGTTGACCGCTGACAGTTGACAGAATTCAACCTGGATTGTGATTAAATTAGCTTAAGCACTCGAAGCCTTCTTCTCTCTGACAACAGTCAACAGTTAACAGTCAACAGTCAACTAACTTCTTATGTCTGATTCATTATTTGCCGATGCCAGTCGCCGATTAGAACGAGCCTTAAAATATGTGTCCCTTTCCGAGGATACGATCGAACGGCTAAAATATCCCAAATCCAGTTTAATAGTATCGATTCCTGTGCGGATGGACGACGGTTCCCTGCGAATTTTCCAAGGTTATCGGGTGCGCTACGACAATACCAGAGGCCCGTCTAAAGGAGGAGTGCGCTATCATCCGGGAGTATCCCTTGATGAAGTGCAATCCTTAGCATTTTGGATGACTTTTAAATGTGCAGTTTTGAACTTGCCCTTTGGAGGAGCCAAGGGCGGAATTACTCTCAATCCCAAGGAATTGTCCAAACTGGAATTGGAACGGTTGAGCCGGGGCTATGTTGATGCGATCGCAGATTTCATCGGCCCCGATGTCGATATTCCTGCGCCGGATGTCTACACCAACCCCATGATTATGGGTTGGATGATGGATCAATACAATATTATTAAGCGGCAGCTTTCTCCAGCGGTTGTGACTGGAAAACCAGTGACAATTGGTGGCAGTTTGGGTAGAGATACGGCAACAGCAATGGGTGCTTTTTTTGTAGTACAAACTATTTTACCCAAATTTGAGCTAAATCCTCAAGATACAACTGTAGCAGTACAAGGTTTTGGTAATGCCGGTGCAGAAATAGCAGAACTGCTCTGGAAAGCAGGTTACAAAGTTGTTGCGGTCAGCGATTCCCAAGGGGGAATTTATGCTAAACAAGGGCTGGATATCCCCAGTATTCGAGGCTTTAAAAACTCTAACAAAGGTATCAAAGCTCTCTACTGCGAAGGTTCGGTTTGCAATATTATCGAACACGAAATATTGACAAATGAACAGCTTTTAGAATTAGATGTAGACGTGCTAGTTCCAGCAGCTTTGGAGAATCAAATCACTGAAGCGAATGTTAATGATGTTAAGGCTAAGTTTATTTTTGAAGTAGCTAACGGGCCGATTGATTCGGCTGCTGATTTGATTTTAGAAGCGAGGGGAATTCAGGTAATCCCTGATATTTTAGTCAATGCCGGAGGCGTAACGGTTAGTTATTTTGAGTGGGTGCAAAATCGCAGCGGACTTTATTGGACGCTGGAGGAAGTCAACCAGCGGTTGAAGCATAAAATGGTCGAAGAAACTGAGGCAATTTGGAAAAAATCTCAGGAATTGTCAGTTTCCATGAGAACTGCTGCTTATGTGTACGGGTTAAATCGACTCGGAGAAGCGATGAATGCGAAGGGAACGCGGGATTATTATGTGAACGGTTGAGGGAAGTGCGGTAAGATTGCCCGATCGTACAATCTTACCGCAGCTATTCGAGAAGAGTTCAGTCTACGAACCGACTTGGCAAAACTTAGGAATCAGAATTAAATAACCTGCAATGCTATTTTCTTGTGGGATGGGCGTCTCGCCCGTCTATAAGGGACGGGCGAGACGCCCATCCCACAGGCTTATGCAAATTATTTAATTCACGATCCTTAGCTTTGAATTATTGGCGAATTTTAGGCATCCACGCAGCAGTTTATTTAACCGCCACTTTGGTGCTACCAAAGACGAAAGATGTTTTTAAATAGAGATTTTACATAGAGATTTTACATAGAGAGAAATGTGTTAATTTCTACGAACTACTTCATGGTACAAGACCCGCAGTTATGATGTATGGACAACCACCTGATGCAATGATATCGGAAGTTGCTGCATTTGGCTTTTGGGATTTTAAAATCCCAAAAGCCTTTCGAGCCAAATTATTTGAACGCTACCCCTTGACAGGTCAAGAAAGTATCTACAAAATAAATAGATCAACCTTGCAAAAATTCAATTAAAGCATCGCCCATCGCCCGACAGCCAACGAGTTTCATGCCTTCCGACATGATATCACCAGTGCGATAACCTCGATCCAAAACTTCGACAACTGCTTGCTCGATTTTATTAGCAGCTTCCGGCTGATTTAAGGCGTAACGTAACATCATTGCCGCGCTTAAAACTTGGGCAATGGGATTTGCTTTATCTTGTCCGGCGATGTCGGGTGCGGAACCGTGCACGGGTTCAAAAACTCCCGGCCCGGTTGCTCCCAAACTAGCAGAAGGCAGCATTCCAATACTACCAGTTAACATCGCCGCCGCATCCGAAAGAATGTCGCCGAATAAATTGCCGGTGACAATTGTATCGAACTGTTTCGGCCAGCGAATTAACTGCATGGCGGCGTTGTCAACGTAGAGGTGAGAAAGTTCGACATCAGGGTATTCTGAAGAAAGGGCAATAATACGATCGCGCCACAGTTGCGAAACGTCCAAAACATTCGCTTTATCAACGGAACACAGCCTTTTGCCCCGCTTAGAGGCCGTCTCAAAAGCGACTCGCCCGATTCTGTCAATTTCCGACTCGGTGTAAGCCATTGTATTGACGCCGCGTTTTTCGCCTGTTTCCGTCTCAAAAATGCCTTTGGGTTTGCCAAAATAAATGCCGCCTGTGAGTTCGCGGATGACCATAATATCCACGCCTTCGACAACTTCCCGTTTCAAACTAGAAGCATCAACCAATTGCGGTAAAATAGTCGCAGGACGCAAATTTGCAAACAATCCCAATCCGGCGCGCAGTCCTAATAATCCCGTTTCCGGGCGCTGTTCGCGGGGCAAATTATCCCACTTGTAACCGCCAATAGCTGCTAACAATACTGCATCGCAGTTGCGGCATTTTTCCAGTGTTTCTTCGGGTAGCGGATTGCCTGTTGCGTCAATAGCCGCGCCGCCCATTAAAGCTTCTTGAAATTCAAAGCCGATGTCCAATTGTTGACCGACAAGTTTCAGGACATCTACCGCTACAGCGATAATTTCAGGGCCGATGCCGTCTCCTGGTAAAAGAGTGATGCGGTAGTTTTGAGTCATATCGATTTAGGAGTTTTGATTTGAGATTTGAGATTGAGTTGACGGGAATTATTTAAGTAGGTAAGTACCAAAAAACATAGTATCTTGTAGGGGCGGGTTTAGCTAACAACCTCTGGTACAAGCGAGTGAAAAAGTGCAAAACCTGCTCCCTCCCTCATGTTTATTTGTAACCACCTACTGAGCAATGCCAGACATTCTCACAAGGCTATAATCATATCAGGATAAGCAACCTCAGAATTCATTATGACATTCCCGACTTACCCGCCTGCTCAAGCTGAACCGCCTCTAGACCCCCAGCAGAGTTTGCCAACAATGTATGATTTACCTAGCGAAGACCCAAAGGAACCCGGTTTGCTAGATACATTTCATTTAGATCAGCCGCAACTTTTGGAATTCACGTTTTTGCCGCCGGGATGGGATGCGGAACAAGTCTTTACAGCCAGCGACCTAAATTTGTATTACGATGCAACACAACCGCGCTGGCATAAACGCCCGGATTGGTTTGCTGCGGTGGGTGTGCCAAGGCTTTATCAAGGGCGCGATATGCGTTTGAATTATGTAGTTTGGCAAGAACGGGTAAATCCGTTTGTGGTGGTGGAATTGCTATCGCCGGGAACTGAAGATGAAGATTTAGGGCGGACTGTTCAGCAAGCTGGGGAACCGCCGACTAAGTGGCAAGTTTATGAACAAATTTTGCGGATTCCTTACTATTTTGTGTTCAGTCGCTACACGGATGAATTGCGAGCTTTTCATTTTGTAGGAGGCCACTATGAACCTGCAGAATTAATTTATGGGCGGTTATTTATTCCTGAGTT
This sequence comes from Microcoleus sp. N9_A2, assembly GCF_036701775.1. Taxonomy (NCBI): domain Bacteria; kingdom Bacillati; phylum Cyanobacteriota; class Cyanophyceae; order Oscillatoriales; family Microcoleaceae; genus Microcoleus; species Microcoleus sp. N9_A2. The sequence goes on from NZ_JAUBRH010000006.1 coordinate 153,194, forward strand.
GCAGTTGAGTTTAGGTTGGTGGCAAGGCACTTATAAGAGTATGAATCGTTTGTGGCTGCGGTGGTTTACGGCCCAAGGAGGATTGATTTTGAGTCCGGGTGAAAGGGCAACGGCGGCGGAACGGCAACTGATAGAATATCAACAGCAAGTAATTGAAGCTCAACAGCAACTGACAGAATCTCAACAGCAACTGACAGAATCTCAACAGCGAGAGGAAAGACTAGCGGCGCGGTTGCGGGAGTTAGGCATCGATCCTGAACAGTTGGTTTAATATAGCAATCCTAAGTGATTTTCTAGATATGGAAAATCTGAAACTCTTGCTATACAAGAAGTCTAGGAAGAAAAGATGGCGTTGTGTTGTGAGACTCAGATCGGATTGCTATAGACCTCTTGCAAAAGTCCTTTTCATAAATTTATTGGACGGGCTCTTCGGCCCATCCCACAAGAAAAAATAACTCTTGTGGGATGGGCCGAAGAGCCCGTCCTAGTTATTTTTGCAAGAGGTCTAATAGTTCTCGCACCCAGGCCTGGTGAAAGCCGGTTTCTTCCTTCTATTTCTCGTGACTCGTCCCAAAACTCGTAGAAACCGGGTTTCTAGCCCCCATCCATAATTCTTGCTTGAGTATTCCAAAAGCCCGATCGCCCATAACCCCTTTTCAACTCCTCGAATCCACGCAACAGGAGTGAAATAAGATAAAAACAGTTCGATCGCACGCACGTACAAAAAAATCGGCAAGGAGTCGCGCAGTGGCAGAGGGCGAAGGCACACCAACATCAGCACAGATTGACAATCGGGACTATTCATGGGCTTTTTGGCCAGTTGTCCCCCTCTATCCCTACAGCAAGCGGCACACCATCCGCAAAGAAATAGTCAAGGACACAATCTGGACTTTTGACCAGCTACAAGGCATTTTCTACGTAGTCGTGCCGATTCGGATGACAGTAATTAAACTAGAACCCGAAGGCCTTCTCGTCTACGCCCCCGTTGCACCGACTCCTGAGTGCATCCGCTTGGTAAACGAGTTAGTCGCAGAGCACGGCGAAGTTAAGTATATTTTGCTGACAACGGTTTCGGGCATCGAACACAAAGTTTTTGTCGGCCCCTTTGCGAGGAGTTTTCCCGAAGCGCAGGTGTTTGTCGCGCCACAGCAGTGGAGTTTTCCGCTGAATTTGCCGCTGAGTTGGCTGGGTTTGCCCGCCAAACGCACGTCTGTTTTGCCCTTTGACAGCAGCAACACGCCTTTAGCAGATGAATTTGACTGGGCAATTCTCGGCCCGATCGACCTTGGTTTGGGCAAATTTGCCGAAGTTGCCTTATTTCACAGGCGATCGCGCACACTGATGTTAACAGATTGCGTGGTTTCCATTCCCGAAAACCCGCCCGCGATCGTCCAACTCGACTCCTACCCGCTGCTATTTCACGCCAAAGAAAGCGCCTCGGACACGGTGGCAGACACCCACGAAAATCGGCGCAAAGGGTGGCAAAGAATCGCCTTATTTGCCATGTATTTTAGCCCTAGCGTGCTGGAAGTGCCGCCGTGGTCGGGGGTGTTAGCCAGCGCACTCAAAGCGCCAGAACGCTCTAGGAAAGCTTATTTCGGGTTGTATCCGTTCAAGTGGAAAACAGATTGGGTGCGATCGTTTGAGGCTTTGCGGGGAGGAGGGCGGTTGTTTGTCGCGCCGATTTTGCAGACATTGATTCTCAACCGCGCGCCCAGGGAAACTCTCGATTGGGTGGATAAAGTGGCGAGTTGGGACTTTCAAAGGATTGTACCTTGTCACTTCGATAGTGCGATCGACTCCCGGCCCCGTGAATTTCGGCAAGCATTCTCGTTTCTGGAAAAACACTCACCTGTTAATTCCTTACCCGAAGACGATTTTAAATTGCTCAGGCAGATTGATGCCGGTTTGAATAAAACTGGTTTGGTTCCGCCTGCGAAAGAAAAGGTTTAATCTTACATCTTGCACCATTGTTAAGAACAGGCTTTCCGGCCTGTTCCACAATAAAATTTAGTTTTGTGGAACGGGCATCTTGCCCGTTGCTAAACAGGTAATTGAGAATAGTGCAACATCTCAGTTTAATCCGATATCTGTAGGGACACGGCAATGCCCATTTGTGTCAATAGAAGGAAGAAGTCATTAGTATGTAGGGCCAGGTTTTACCAGCAAAATAGAACTGCCAAGCCAAATACAGATAAAGTCGCCCCCGCCAACTGAATTACGAAACAATCATTAGTCTGAAGAAAAAACAGCGATCGATTTGAGATGCTAGACTTTGAATTTTTAACTACCAAAGTTATCAAAAAGTTAAAAAATTAGTAGACTATCTCAGATATAATAAACCTCAATCATTTTTTGACCTTTTCTTATCTCTGAATTCTCTTTCTCAGCGCCCTCTGCGCCCTCTGCGGTTCATTAAAAAAAATCTTTCTCAAAAATGCTTGAGACTTGCGATATAACATTCTTAACACCCTTCCTTCCATCTAAAATCTAAAATCTAAAATCTAAAATCCCATGACTCGCCACCTTCTCAAGGCTAACTGCAAAACCGTACACTTGGGCGGTTTCTCTCCGAATATCGAACCTGCTTTAAGGGTGGATTCGGGCGATCGCATCGACATCGAAACCTATTCAGGATATTATGTTGCTGACAAAGCGCCGCCGGAATTTCTCACCCCGGAATTTTTAGATATTTGTCAGAATTTGCCTCCCAACCGCAAAGTTGGCCCAGGGCCGCACTTGCTGACAGGCCCGATTTATGTTAACAATGCCGAACCGGGAGACGTTTTAGAAATTCACATTGAGGATGTTTACCCAAGTTTACCAGTCGGATTTAATGCAATTCGCGCCGGATGGGGAGCATTACCTGACTATTTTTCCGAACCTAAATTGCGGTTTATTCCGCTAGATTTAGAGCAAAAAACTGCGGACTTTCCCGCAGGTAGCCGCCTGGGGATTCCCCTGCATCCTTTTTTTGGAATTATCGGCGTCGCCAATGCTGAAATTAACCGTTCTTCTATTCCTCCAGAGCGCTACGGCGGCAATATGGACAATCAGGAACTCCAAGCAGGAACGCGGTTATTTTTACCTGTTTTTATGCGCGGCGGTTTACTGTCCATCGGCGACGGACATTCGGCACAAGGAGACGGTGAAGTTGACGGTACTGCTATAGAAACTTCGATGAACGGGACTATTCAAATCATCTTACGCAAGGATTTTATTCTGACATTTCCGTTTGCAGAAACGCCCACTCATATTGTGATTATGGGATTCGGTAGAACATTAGATGAAGCGTTTGAGATGGCGGTAAAACAGACGGTTTATTGGCTGCAAAAGTTGGCAGGTTTCAAAGAGGAAGATGCTTATGTTTTGTGTTCCATCGCGGTAAATTTTCGGATTACGCAGGCTGTCAACAATCCCCAAAAAGGAGTTCACGGAATGATGCCCAAGTGTATTTTGCCGGAGGTGAAAATTATTGGTCACCGAGTTTGAGGTAGTATGGTAACACGCGATCGACAAAAAAATTAGGATCGCGATCGCACAAACTACACAAATTTGTCACTGCTGTGGTCGATCCGGATCGCGCTCCTGTTGACAATTAAGCTTAAAATGAGATAAGTTAAGAAATCTACCTAAATCGAACTCAACATGAAAAACCAGACTGACGATGTTGCAAAAAAAGATTTAGTCGATCGAGCTTTTGGGAGTGCAGCAATACCAGATCCAACAGCGTGGGTGCACGAACATTATTTTCTGGCTAATTTCGCCGATACTCTGGCCCACATCCAAGAACATATGTCTGAAGACAGTTGCGAAATCGGCGAGAATGGTGAGTCGGGCGAGGGGCTATTATCGATAGATGCCAAAATTAGAGATATGTTGAGAGCTACTTTTAGCGACGACGGCTGGCAGTATGTCGAAAATTTATTGTGAGTTTGGTAAAATCCATAAGTATTTGTACGTTCATAACTTGAGAGCGTAAGTTATACCAGTTTAAAAAAAGAATCTAACTTTAGGCCGGTGATCTAAACCATTAGATCATTCGTTAATCCCACCTCTTTAATATCAAATCTCAAATAATATCAGTTTCCTCCCCCAACACAGACTCGCAACTCAGAGTGGCTGCGTGCATTTCCACCCCAATTTGAAGTAAATTTGACTATTGTGATGTAGGATACTTTAGATGGGGGGGAAATTACTGTCGCTAGGAATTTCGAGAGATCGCAAAAACGCTGCACTTTCTTCCGGCAAAGCAGTATTGATAAACATCCCGCTGCCCAATTCAAACCCAGCTTGCTTGGTGACTCTGGGAATAATTGCGATATACCAGTGAAAGTATTTTGTTGCCCGTTGGGCGATCGGCACCGATCGAATATTATAGTTGTAATCGGGATTGTTCAATCCGTAATAAAACTTAGCCAGTACAGTTTTCAAAGTATCAGCAAGATCCGTAATTTCCGCATCAGTAATTTCATCAAACGAAGAGGAATGCCGGCGCGGAAAAATCCAAGTATGAAACGGTGAAAGTGCAGCGTAAGGGATAAAAGCCACAAAATGTTCACTCTCACAAATCACTCTTTCCTCCGCCGCTAATTCATCTTCCAAAGTGCGGCAAAACAGACATTCTCCCGTGTCATCAAAATATCTAATAGCTTCGTCGATGCGGCTACGAAATTGGCTGGGCACAACGGGCGTGGCTGCTATCTGCGAGTGGGGGTGTTCTAGTGAAGTTCCGGCACTTTCCCCGTGATTTTTGAAGATAATAATTGTTTCAATGTGGGGATTTTTTCTAATTTCTACATAGCGCTGGCGGTATACTAAAAGTATGTTTGCAACTTCTTCAACGCTCAACAAAGCTGTCGTTAAATCGTGTCGCGGGTGTTCGACAATTACTTCGTGAACTCCAATTCCCGCCATCGTGCGGTGAATTCCCGATGATATCCTCATCCATTCTGCTGTCGGGGATAGGGCGGGATATTTGTTGTGAATTGCCCTGACTTTCCAGCCGGTGCGATCGCCCAAACGGCAAGTTTCTAAGGTTCCGTCTTCCTCATTTCCCACACAAAACGGGCAATCGGCACGGTGCGGTGGCACTGCTGCTGTCCACTTTTTTTTGTTAGCGAATTGATCTGGTCTTGTCGCCCGTTCGGTGGCGATGATTACCCAATCTCTGGTAATTAAATTTTGTCTAAGTTCAGACACTTTTTTACCTTCATTTGCAGGGTTTAACCGTTTATTATTGTATAGAACAATTTGTATTTTGTCACTCGCTCTTGCCGTTTTTTAACAAATATTAATTTCTAAATTTCCCAGCAGTTTCCAACAGAATTTAACAACAGTTGGGATCGACGGTAGAGGGCGATTATGACTAAACGGGTACAGAATGTCTGTCTAGGCAGTACGGATAACCGCAGAGATTAAGCCAACTGCAACTGCACATTCTGCAACTTGCAAATCGCTTTCAACACTTGCGCCAACAAGAGCGATCGCTCTGGGTCAGTCAAACTCAAGTCTGGTAAAATCTGATAAGTGCAAGGATTGCCCCGCGTCAGATACACAAACTGATAGTTACGTCCATTCGTCGTCAATCCCCAAACAGACGATTGCTGCTGCAAACTTTTATAAGCATAAGTCAGCAATTGCGGCAAACCGGCCCAAGGATCGATCGCACTATTTTTCGCCTCGACTACCAAAATCCAAAACTGTGCCGCCGCGAGTTCCGCATCCGGCTGATTTACCGCTAAAATATCCAAGCGCCCTTTAATTAAAGTATCCCCATCCTCAACCTCGATCGGGATGCTACCTTCCATTGTCAGCACGATCGGAATATCAAAAAATCCTGCTAATCTCATTAACGGTGAAAGCACTAAAAATTTAACGAGTTCTTCTGAAACTTTTCCTGCGGATAAGTAGCGTCGAAAGTCAGTTCTAATTTTTAATATTTCCTGCTGTTCTAATTCTGACAGCGGTTCCAAAGAGAAAAAATCGGTGAAGGCGTCTCCTTCTCGCTCTTCCAGTTTGAGAAGGTGGCGAACGTCATTTAGCGAAAGTTGGCTTGCTTCTAAATTTTGGGTCATGGCTTTAGTGCGATCGGCTTATCCAGTAAACTATATTATAGAGGCTTTGCTCGTGAGGTACTCCCCAATCAGCACCCAATTACGAATTACGAATTACCAATAAACTCGACTATCTGACAGACCAATCCTATAAAGCCATTTGCACCATTCCTTCTACAGTCGCAAAATCTGCACGGGTAACAGGCCTTAATTTTTTGCGAGATTTCATATATTTGCGATAATTGATATAGTAGTCTTCAAAACAGGAAAATCTCTCATTAATCTCAGGAGTATTGAGAGGATATTCTAATCTCCAGTCTGAATTTGGTGTACATAATTTTGTATTTAGATCCCAGACTTCATGGGCATGGATAAAATCATCAGTTTCTACGAATATCCCCGCTACTCCGTTCGTCCAACGTTTGGCGATCGGCTTGCGTGGATTGAAATCAACCGTTGGTAAGTACACTTGCAGAGACAGCTTTCCTTTAGGAAAATTTTCCGACGGAGAGTATAACAAAGCAGCGCATATTTTGTTGCCAAGTATTTTACCTTGTTGGTTATATTTGGCAAATTCTAGAGATTTTATCAGGCCACTTGCATAGTAGCCACTTAGGATATTAAAACTCATAGTTGAACTGTAACCTAGAATCTTTTGGATGATGTTTAAAATAGGTTTTCGCTTCTCGCCATTACCTAATAAATAGCCTTGGATAAACGACGGAAGTGAATCAAATAATGAATCCTCTAAGATATCAATTTTAACTCGTGAGATTTTTTTCGTATTTAGTTGATTGAAAGTTAAATAATAGTCTTCTCTTGAATCTTTAGTGATTTCATAAGTTAACAGCAAAACTCCTGGCAGCTTACTTTTAGCATAATCGATAGCAGTAAGAGAGAAGTGGGAAGCCACAGCCACAAGCAGAAAGCCCTGATTAAAATCTACACTTGAAAATTCCGAACTTTGAGGGCGTTCGCTCATTAGGCTATTTCTATATCGTATCAATTGGTCGATACTGTCTTTGCCGCCTCCTTTCTTTAATTCAACAAGAGCTAATTGACCTAAATTTGTTACACCTAAAATATCCGAGCGGTTTCCCTTATTGATCGAGAGCTGTCTTTTGATAGGTTCTAAGTTGAGCAAGGGTTTTAGATGCAACCAAGTAAATTCTTCTAGCAAAGCTTCGGATTTGAATAAAAACTTTCCTTTAAAATATCTCAGCATAATTAATTTTTTTGTGGTTGTTTGTATTAATAGCAGTCAATCATCCTCTAATTTGCAGCACTTGTCAATATCTGTCAAAATTTTGCGTCATGGCTTTAGTGCGATCGGCTCGTCCAGTAAACTATCTATATTATAAAGCCGTTAGCATAGGAGTGAAGCCCGTTTGATTTATTTTTATTAACTTTAAAAAAAACAGTTCAAACCATCTTCGGTTCGGGTATTATAATATTATCAATCCTTATCCGAACCACCAAGCAATGCAACTTGAAGACTATTTCAACTTCCTCAGACCCGATGATATTCGGCTCAAAGGTTCCCGCATTGGCATCGAAACCATTCTCTATGAATACCTGTTTCGCGCTCGAACTCCCGAAGAAATCGCCAACATTTATACATCGCTCACCCTAGAACAAGTTTATGCGACCATTTTGTACTACCTGCACAACAAAGAAGCAGTCGGTAAATACATAACCGAATGGCTGGAATGGGGCGAAAAAATGCGAGAAGAACAAACTCGTAATCCTCGTCCAGTATATGAAAAAATCCGCAAACTGAGAGCAGAAAGAGATGCAAGGAGAAAGGCTGATGGCAATCCAGTATCTCTTTGATGAAAATGTCGATCCTGCGTATGTCAATCAAATTCGCAGACGCAATCCCGATATGGTTGTTCTAGCAGTGGGAGAACTAACAGCACCTTCCAAAGGCACTCTCGATCCAGAAATTCTTATTTGGTGCGAAATCCACAATTTCATTCTTGTTACCAACAACCGCCGCTCTATGCCCGTGCATTTAACAGATCATCTAAAGCAAAATCGCCATATCCCAGGAATATTCATCCTAAATTCCAAGCTGAGTATTGGTCAAAATATTGACGAACTGATTTTGATTTGTGAAGGATCGTTTGATGATGAGTACCAAGATAAAATTGAGCATTTACCGCTACCATAATTTCTAATACAGTCCCAATATTTACAAAATTCCCCAAAGTCTTAAGGAAAATAAACATACTTTTGCCCCAACTTATGCAAAGAATAGTTAAAAAGACTAACCGAAGTTAAAGTTAAAAGCAATGTCACAAGATACCATCGAATCAATTCTTCATGAAAAACGCCTATTTCAGCCACCCGCTGAATTCTCTCAAAAAGCTCACATCAAAAGCCTAGAAGAGTACCAAGCCCTCTACGACAAAGCCAAAGCTGACCCCCAAGCCTTCTGGGCCGAACTCGCTACCCAAGAATTGCACTGGTTCCAAAACTGGGATACCGTGCTCGACTGGCAGCCGCCTTTTGCTAAATGGTTTGTCAATGGCAAAATTAACATTTCTTACAATTGTCTCGATCGCCATTTAACCACTTGGCGCAAAAATAAAGCCGCCCTAATTTGGGAAGGCGAACCCGGAGACTCCCGTACCCTCACCTACGCGCAACTCCACCGAGAAGTCTGCCAAATGGCGAACGTCATCAAAGAATTGGGAGTCCAAAAGGGCGATCGCGTCGGCATTTATATGCCCATGATTCCCGAAGCTGCGATCGCCATGCTAGCCTGTGCCAGAATCGGTGCAGTACACAGCGTTGTTTTTGGCGGTTTTAGTGCAGAAGCTTTGCGCGATCGGCTCAACGACGGCGAAGCAAAACTCGTCATCACCGCTGACGGTGGCTTCCGCAAAGATACCGCCGTCGGCCTCAAAACACAAGTCGATCAAGCATTAGCAAATGATGCCGTACCCAGCGTTACCAACGTTCTGGTAGTTCAGCGCACCAAACAGCAAATTGACATGGAACCAGGGCGCGATCATTGGTGGCACGACTTGCAAAAAGACGCCTCCGCCGACTGCCCCGCCGAACCGATGGACAGCGAAGATATGCTGTTCGTACTCTACACTTCGGGAAGTACCGGCAAACCCAAAGGAGTCGTCCACACCACAGGTGGCTACAACCTTTACACCCACATGACAACCAAGTGGATCTTCGACCTCCAAGATACCGATGTCTACTGGTGCACCGCCGACGTAGGCTGGATTACAGGCCACAGTTACATAGTCTACGGCCCGCTTTCCAACGGCGCTACCACAATCATGTACGAAGGTGCGCCCCGCGCATCCAACCCAGGCTGTTTTTGGGATGTGATCGAAAAATACGGCGTCACCGTTTTCTACACTGCACCCACTGCGATCAGAACATTCATGAAAATGGGCGAACACTTGCCCAACGCGCGCAATTTGTCATCTTTACGATTGTTAGGAACAGTAGGCGAACCGATAAATCCAGAAGCTTGGATGTGGTATCAGCGCGTAATTGGTAACTCAAATTGTCCGATCGTCGATACTTGGTGGCAAACAGAAACCGGCGGAATTATGATTACCGCTTTGCCCGGTGCAATTCCTACAAAACCCGGTTCTGCAACCCTACCGTTCCCCGGAATTGTGGCCGATATCGTTGACCAAGATGGCGAACCAGTAACTAACGAAAGCGGCGGTTATTTAGTGGTAAAACATCCTTGGCCGGGAATGATGCGGACACTTTACAACGATCCCGATCGCTTCCGCCGCACTTATTGGGAATATTTGCACCCGAAAGATGGCGAATTCGTGTACTTTGCAGGAGACGGCGCGCACAAGGACAAAGACGGTTATTTCTGGGTAATGGGCCGCGTTGACGATGTAATTAATGTCGCCGGACACCGACTCGGCACGATGGAAGTTGAATCAGCTTTGGTATCGCATCCAGCGGTGGCGGAAGCTGCGGTTGTTGGTAAACCGGATGAGATTAAAGGTGAGGAAATTGTGGCTTTTGTCACGCTGGACAACTCACAGCAACCTAGCGATGAATTAGTTAAGGAATTGAAGCAGCACGTTGTTAAAGAAATTGGGGCGATCGCCCGTCCGGGAGAAATTCGATTTACCGATGCTTTGCCGAAAACGCGCAGCGGCAAAATCATGCGCCGGTTGCTGCGTTCTTTAGCCGCGGGAGAAGAGGTTTCTGGGGATACTTCTACTTTGGAAGATCGGACTGTTTTGGATAAGTTGCGCGGCGGTTCCTAGGCAGTTTTTGCAACCGCAGATTTAGGCAGATTAACACAGATGAACGCTGATATAATTTGATCTGCGTTCATCTGCGGTTTAATTGTTAAATATGAGCTACAATCAAGATAACTTCTGGACTGGATCTGAGCGCGATGCCTCCACTACTTAGCAAAACCACAGATCAGCGAATTGTTCATCATGGAATGTGGGAACGGTTTAAATTTATCCAAAAAGGCTTTGAAGGCTCCCCTAGAGTGCGACTATTTTACTATGATGGGACGATCGAGATTCTGATGCCTGGAGAAGACCACGAAACTTTTGCTCATGTTATCGGTTACTTAGTGACTACTTTTCTCGTCGAACAGGGAATTTTCTTCAAGCCTACAGGGGCAATGACGCAGGAAAGATCGGGAGTTGTCTCTGTGCAAGCAGACGAATCCTACTGCATTGAGAGTGTAAAACCGATTCCTGATTTGTCGATCGAAGTTGTCTTTACCAGTGGAGGAATCAGTAAGTTAGAGCGCTATAAAGCTTTGGGTGTTTCAGAGGTTTGGTTTTGGGAAGATGGATTACTGAAGATATATCATCTCCATGACGGTAGCTATGAAAAGAGCGATCGCAGTCAGCTACCCGGACTCAACAACCTCGATCTCGATTTGATGAAACGCTGTATTTTGATGGCCGAAACTGATGCAGGGGAAGCTATTAGAGCGTTCCGTCGAGAGATGTAGCCGATCGCAATTTAGCAAATTATGTATGACGGTAGCAGCCAAGAAGCCGTCAGTATTTTGATCCGCTCAGTTTATTATTAAAAAAGCAGTGTTTTGCAAATTATATCAACAGTTTTTAGATGAACATATCTACCCATTCAATCCCTACATTTGACTCAATGCTCTTGCCCACAATTCAGGCTCTACAAATGCTTGGTGGCTCTGGAACTACGGCAGAGATTTATGACCGAGTAGCGCAGATTCTAAACTTACCTGACGAGGTGCTGGATCTCCCACATGGCAACAAATCCCAGAGTGCGGTTGAGTATCGACTTGGTTGGAGTCGTACTTACTTGAAGAAATACGGGCTGTTACAAAATTCGGCACGTGGCGTGTGGTCTTTAGTTTCAACATCTATAGATTTTGATATTCTGGATGCAAAAGAAATTGTTAAGGTTGTTCGAGATACTGACAAGAAAAATGTGAGGCAGCCAGATAATTTAAACAAAAATGTTGGAGCAGTTGAAACTTTAGAAGAAGCTGCATGGCATCAACAACTTCATCAAATACTGCTATCACTAGAACCTTCTGCATTTGAGCGTTTGGCACAGCGTCTACTACGTGAATCAGGCTTTATACAAGTAGAGGTTACAGGTAAGTCCGCCGATGGTGGAATTGATGGTGTAGGTATTGCCCGTATTAGTGGTTTCTTGAGCTTTCATGTTCTGTTTCAGTGCAAGCGCTATCAGGGTTCTGTTACGGCAAGTCAAATTAGAGACTTCCGTGGGGCAATGCAGGGACGAACCGACAAAGGTTTATTCATTACAACTGGGACATTTACCAGAGATGCTGTCAAAGAAGCAACACGAGATGGCGCACCCCCAATAGATTTGATTGATGGTGAGCAGTTAGTTCAACGACTAAAAGAGTTGGGGCTTGGTGTCAAGATAAAAATGATTGAGTCTGTGGAAGTGGATGCTAATTGGTTTACACAGATATAAGCATCTATTGTGAAACGATCGAGCATCAATCGATCGATCGCAATATTCGAGCGTGGGTGCTGCTATCGCCTGCACACTACATTTAGACGATCGCTCTTTTGTTATCCAAGATTCACGGATATACCAAAAACAGCTTATTTACCGCGCCACAGATGAACCGCATCGGGGTTAATTTCAGACATTACCTGTAGCCAATCCTCCAGCAAGTAGTCATCATCGACTGCTTGCTTGTGCTGTTCGTCTTTGAGAATTGCCAAGACGTGAACTCCAGACGGATAGTTGACATGACGAATTTCTGGGTTATATCCCAAGTCTTGAATTTTTGCTAAAATGCGATCGACAGCACCGGCAACAGTAAGATCGACGGCAAGAATAATTTGACCGAGTTTAGCACCCGGTTTTACACATTCGAGAACAGCCATTACTCTTTCTCCCTATGCTATCTTAAATTTTTTTACTGTAGCAATGAATTATTTAGCTCATCTATTCTTATCAGAAGGCACGCCAGAATCGCTGATTGGCAATCTTCTAGGCGATTTTGTCAAAGGTTCGGCAGTCAATCTTTATTCCGAGGAAATTAGAAAGGGCATCAGTTTGCACCGAAAAGTCGATAGCTACACGGATTCTCATGCAGTAGTGCGATCGAGTAAAAGCCTTGTTTCTTCCCACAGACGAAGGTTTGCTGGAGTTTTGATTGACGTGTTTTACGACCACTTCTTAGCTAAAAATTGGCTGGAATATTCAGAAATTCCGCTCCGGGATTTTTCTCAGGATGTCTATAAAATCCTGCAAGACAACCGCGATATATTACCTGACTCTCTCCAGCGGGTGCTGCCCACAATAATTGCCCGCGACTTGCTTTCATCTTATCAGGAAATTGCCGAAATCGGCATCACTCTTACAAGAATGTCGGCGCGACTCAAACGGACAAATAACTTGGCAAGCGGCATAGAAGATTTGACAGCTAACTATCAGCGCTTAGAATCGGATTTTCGGGATTTTTTTCCAGATTTGATAAAATACGCGACTGTTGGAAATTTTAATATAAAAAACAAAAATTCCAGTTGCTAGTGATAACGAACTCGTGTATAATCCAAGCGATACCTGCATGAAATCTCAAATGCAACAGGGTTCAAAATATGGCAACCAGAATTCCGAACCTGCAAATAACTAAAGTAGTTGACGGCGACAGCATCAAAATTTCTCTCAACGGCAAAACCGAGTCTCTGCGCCTGATTTGCGTCGATACAGAAGAAAGTCATTCGGGAGGCTCCAAACCTGTAACTGCGGCGGGGAAAGCAGCTTCAGAAATGGCTAAAAAATATTTCGCCACAGCGGATGGCGGATTTGCTAGAGTTGACATAGAATTTGATACAGATGACCCAATAGAAATTGCGGTGGAAAAATACCGCGACAACTACGGGCGTCTGCTCTGTTACGTACATAAAGATGGAGAAAATTACAACCTCAAACTGATTCAACAAGGCTGGAGTCCCTACTTTGTGAAATACGGGCGCTCCCGATTGTATCACCGACCAATGACTGAAGCAGAATCGGCTGCCAAAGCTTACAACCTGATGATTTGGAATCCGATTACCAATGCCAAAATCCCCTGTCGAAACTATACTATTTTACTGCCTTGGTGGTCGATGCGCGGCTCGATTGTCGAAGATTTCCGCTTGTCTGAAGCAACTACAGAAGCGCTTTCTGTGAGGTTGCACTACCCGAAAATCTTAGCAGCTTCTGAGACAGCTAAGCCTATTACTATTTTCTGCGATTTACAGGCGGGAATTAATCAATGGATCGGCGGTCATGCTCGAATTTATGCAGGTTCATCGTATCACAGATTAGATTTGTGGATACCTGATGCTAAAACTGATGAAAAAGCTCCCTTGAAGCGGCTAATCGAGAAGCGTTATGCGGGTCTGGGACGGGGATATGTGTATGTCAGTGGGAAGGTTGAACAATACAAAGGGAAGCCTCAAATAGTTTTGAAGGATATCAAACAACTTTCAGACTTTCCCCGATAATATTTAAACTAGAGTTAATTTCATCAATTCTTTTTGCTACATAAGCTGTCGCGCATTTAAATTGCATATTCGAGGCGGGCGGGACACCCCACAAAAGTTTGATTTTTTTTTGACAGACAATTTAAATGCAGAACCGCTTATAATTTTCTTAGGAAGTACGATCGCGCAAATAGAGGGCGATGCTAAAAAACGAGCGCTCTCTATTGAGCCATGATATTCTATTTATCAAAAGATGCAGGAACATTTATTGCTGCATTGAAGGAATATCAAAAAATCTGCATCCTAATGGATTTGTGCGTGCAGATTGATTTTGAGAAGTTGTTATAGGAGGACTAGAGTTAGGAGATGTGCTATTCAATCCTGAGACGGTAAAAGATTTAGAAACGTTAGGATTTTTCCAGAGAAGGCTGGCAGAAGTGTTAGCAAGATTTGGTGACTCGGTAATTGTAATCTCCTGTGTTGCATTTACATTTGTCTGTGATTTTACAGTAGTTTGTGCCTGACACGGATAGGCAGTCATAGCAGAAATTACAGCAAAGCTTATAAACCTAAGATAGCCCGTTGATTTAATACCAATTTATTATGAAGTTGCACTTAATAAAGCTTCCAGGATATAGTCCCAACCACAGAGAGATAAAACTTCTTCATTTGTGAGAGATTTGATAATTATATCTAACTGTTCTTTTAGTCGATCTAGGTTGGTAAAATTTTCCCACTTGAACTCTTTTTTTACAGATAACCACAATCTTTAAAGCGGATTTAATTCAGGACTATAGGCAGGCAAATATATTGGCATCAGATGGTCGTGCCAGTCTAATAAGAGAGCTTTATAAAAAATACCATCATCCATAATAATTAGATTGAAATAATCTGATTATTTTTGAAAAAATCCATTTAAAAACTCTTGAAAACAGTTCCTATCGATGCAATCAAATTATTGATAACATTGTTCAGAGGTTGCTGGCTCTACGACTCCATAAACATAAAAATTGCCTCGCTTCCATTGCTTTTTGTCGACGGGTTTTACCCCCTTTAATGTAATCATTTTGCCCTGCATAGTAATCAATCCAAATCTACTCTCGTCCTGACAGCATATCCTTACAGGCTGTCCGGTTCCGAAATATTTAATCATTACTTTGATAATCTCCCACAGTTTTTTTTTGAAGTTTGTCTGTGCAACTTCGTTCACTTTATTACTTTGGGGTATTGGGACTTTGATGTAAGCTTTTAATTTATAATTAACTAGGTTATGTACGACTTTATAGCTCACTTTAATCCCGCATTTTTTTTCTAGCCATAGCTGTAATTTGCCATAACTTGTCTCCCTCTGATTCTGGCAGTTTTTTGATTAATTTTTCTCTGACTTCTGGTGGTATATGTGGAGTCGTGCCGGGAGCTTTTTTTACTGTTAGTAATTCGGTAATTCCACCTTGTTTGTATGTTTTCAACAACGATATATTGTTGATTTGTCTCGCTTCAGCCTCGTGGCTAATTCTTCTCTTGTTTAGATTTTTTTGGTGGCAATCCAGTATAACAGCAGTAATTTTTCTTTACTTACTGCTGTTATAGCCCGTTCGAGTCGTGCTCTAGTTCCTCAACCGTTTCTTGGATTTTTACCTGAAATTTGTTTGTTGCCCATATTGGATCTCCTCTACTTTAGCCTATATTTAGTGTACCTTCATAGTGAATTGGTATAAGTGTATTTAACTTATTTAACCCGTTAATACTATAATATTATCACCGCAAATCTGTAGCTGCCAATAGCTGCGCGATCGATCCACACTCCAGAGACTTAAAAGCTATGTGCCAATTACTGGGAATGAACTGCAATGTTCCGACAGATATTTGCTTTTCTTTTGAGGGTTTTTCTGCAAGGGGGGGCAAAACGGACGTTCATCAAGACGGTTGGGGAATTGCTTTCTTTGAAGGTTTGGGATGTCGCCTTTTTATAGACTCTAAACCTGCGATTGCTTCTCCGGTGGCAGAAGTAGTGCGTCGCTATCCCATTCATTCAACTAACGTCATTGCTCACATCCGCAAAGCTACGCAAGGCGAAATTGCCCTGGAAAACTGCCACCCTTTTATTCGGGAACTTTGGGGACGTTATTGGGTATTTGCTCACAACGGAAATCTCGAAAATTTTTATCCAGAATGTGCCGGAGTTTACAAACCGGTTGGCAAAACTGACAGCGAAAAAGCATTCTGTTTGATATTAGAAAAGCTGCGCTCTACTTTTCCTCAAAGTAAGCCTGCTTTAGCGGAAATTTACCCGGTACTGGAGGAAATTACTAAAACTTTGGCACAACACGGAATTTTTAATTATTTACTTTCCGATGGAGAACACTTGTTCACCCACTGTTCTACTAATCTGCATTATATTGTGCGACAAGCACCTTTTGCTAGCGCACACTCGATCGACGAAGATGTAACAGTCGATTTTCGGGAATTGACCAACGAGGACGATCGCGTGGCTGTTATTGCCACTTTTCCGCTGACAGATAACGAAGTTTGGACGCAAATTCTGCCGGGAGAATTGCTGGTATTTCAAGATGGTTTGCCGGTCAATTCTGGGCTGCTGGAGTTAAGTTAACGAGACTTAAACAAATTTAAAGCCTAAACAAAGCCCCAACCAGCTAAATGACTGGCTTTCCAGCTTGATTGATTAAGCCAAATTTGCCATCGCGCTTGACAGCGGCTAAGCCTTCCGAAAGACTGCCCGCCACCGAAAATTGGGGGGCGATCGCCCACTGGCTTGCTGTATTGATGTATCCCCACCTTTTTGAACCGCTAAGGATCGCGAATTAAATAACTTACAATTTTAATTGTTATTGTGGGATGGGCGTCCCGCCCGTCCCACAAACTTGTGGAAGTTATTTAATTCTCATTCCTAACTGATGCTAAACCTTCATTAAATGAGCGGGCGTTGCACAATTTGAGGATGATTATTGTGGGTGTCCCGCCTGCGGTGAAAATACATCGGACGATCTCAGGAACTGATCGCACAAAACAATCAAAATCATCCCGCAATTATGCAACGCCGAGTAGTTACAGATTTAGTTGTTGCTTAGCTTTCTACTGTCCCCGAACTGACAACAGAGGGATTAATTCGGTTTAACAGCCGCTAGAATTTGTCCTGCTGTCACCGTTTGCCCCTTTTCACAAAACAACTCGGCAACAGTGCCGGCCACATCAGCAGTAATAGCAATTTCCATTTTCATCGCTTCCAAAATTAATAGGCGATCGCCCTCTGCAACCACATCTCCAACATTAACCAGTACCTGCCAAACATTGGCCGAAACGTGGGCGACAACTGCCTCACAACCGATCGGCAAAGTAACCTCCGCCACTGTTTCAGAAGCCACATCCGCCGAGGATTCTGCGGCAGATTCAGCTTCAAATTCCCCGGATGCGGCCCAGCGATCGCGCTCTGCATTAAATGCGGCCTGCTGCTGCGCTTTAAACTCAGCCGCACTGTTAGCAATAGAATGCAAAAACTCATTGTATTCTCTCAAATTAAAAGTGATTTCCTCAACCTTTAATTTAAACTTCCCTTCGATAAATGCTTCCCGACAGCGGTGCAATTCCTCATGGGAAACCGGATAAAATCTGATTTGGTCAAAAAAGCGCAAAAGCCAAGGTTTACCAGACTGGAAATCCGCCGTTTGTTTGAAGCGATTCCACATTTGCACCGTGCGGCCGACAAATTGATAACCTCCGGGCCCTTCCATCCCGTAAACGCACAAATACGCGCCGCCAATGCCAACTGCATTTTCAGGAGTCCAGGTGCGGGCGGGATTGTATTTAGTAGTAACCAAACGGTGGCGCGGATCGAGGGGAGTGGCGACGGGCGCGCCTAAATAAACGTCTCCCAAACCCATCACTAAATAGCTAGCATTAAATACAATTTCTCTGACTTGTTCGATGCTGTCAAGCCCGTTTATGCGCCGAATAAACTCAATATTGCTGGGACACCAAGGTGCATCCGATCGCACAGACTGCATATATTTTTCAATGGCCAACAGCGTCGATTCATCTTCCCAAGATAAAGGCAAGTGCACAATTCGCGCCGGCACTTCCAAATCCTCGATCGCCGGAAGTTCCGCCTCCGCCGCAATCAGCGCCTGCATTAGCTGCTGTTGCGAAATCTGGCTGCCCTCAAAGTGAATTTGGAGCGATCGCATTCCCGGCACTAATTCGATAACACCCGGTAACGGATTTGCTTTCAAATGTTCCATCAAGGCGTGCGCCCGAAAACGCAAGTTTAAATCCAGCACCAATGGGCCGTATTCAACTAGAATATATTTATCCCCAGCTTGACGGTAAGTAACAGCAACCTGTCCCGGAAATTCGGGAATTTCGTGCAAAATAGGAGAAGCTGGAACTGCGGGCAATTCCTCCGCATTTTCCCCAAAAACAGGCAAGCAAAAAATAGTAAGTTGCCTATTTTGTGCTATTTCCCGCTGCAAAGCTTCAGCAAAACTCAAACAGTGAAAGCGAATGCTGTCCCCCGGTTTCAGTTGCCCGATTTTCCACAATTCCGACTGCACAATAGTAGCAGGACACACAAAACCTCCCAAACTCGGGCCGTCAAGACCGAGAATTACAGGCATATCGCCCGTAAAGTCGATCGTGCCGATCGCGTAAGCATTATCGTGAATGTTAGACGGGTGCAAACCCGCTTCTCCTCCGTCTTGACGCGCCCAGGTGGGCTTCGGGCCGATCAGCCGAATGCCCGTCCGCGTCGAGTTGTAATGCACCTGCCATTCTGTAGAGAAAAACATTTCGATGTCTGACTCAGTAAAGAAATCCGGCGCGCCGTGAGGCCCGTACAAAACGCCGATTTCCCAATTATTGCTGTAGGTGGGAATTAGTTCCGGAGGCAAAGATATTTCCGCTTCCAGAGTGGCAGTTTGAAGCAGTTTAAGCACATCTCCCGGACGCAGCGTGCGGCCCGCGTGTCCGCCAAATTTGCCCAGTACAAAAGTTGATTTGCTGCCCAAATAATCGGGGACATTAAAGCCGTGTTTGACTGCTAAATAAGTGCGGTAGCCGTCGCCTTGAATGGCTTTTAACTTGAGAATGCTGCCAGCTTTTACGGAAATTGCTGTCCAAAACGGCACCGATTCACCGTTTAGTGTTCCCTTCATAATTGCACCAGTCAAACTAATAACTGTATCGGCATTAAAGCGCAGAGTTGGACCTGTAGCTGTGAATTCCAATCCTGCTGTCGATTCGGGATTTCCTACTAAACGATTTGCCGATCGAAATGCCAGATGATCCATCGGCCCAGAAGGCGGCACGCCCACATCCCAATAGCCAATCCGCCCCGGATAATCCTGGATGCTGCTGTAGGTTCCCCCATCCAATACATCGATCGTTAAAGGTGCGTATTCAAAAGAGTTTAAAAAGCGCGTGCTCAGTTCGCCCCGGCTGAATCGGGAATCGTCCAAAATCTGGCGGAGGTAATCTAAATTAGTTTCAATTCCCGCTATTTCACTGGCATCTAAAGCAGCTTTGAGTTGAGCGATCGCCTGCGTTCGATTATCCCCGCAAACGATTACTTTGGCTAGCAGCGGATCGTAAAAAGGAGTAACCTCCGTGCCGGTTTCTATCCAACTGTCGCAGCGGACGTTTTCGGGAAACGCAACTTGATTGAGCAACCCGGAACTCGGCTGAAAATTCTTGCCGGCATCTTCCGCATAAATTCGCACCTCAATTGAGTGTCCCTGCGGCCGATAGCGGTACTCTTCCAGGGGAAACAAATCTCCCGAAGCCTGTTTTACCATCCACTCAACGAGGTCGATGTTGTTGACAGCTTCAGTAACGCCGTGTTCGACTTGCAAGCGCGTGTTGACTTCCAAAAAATAAAACTGTTTCGCATCGACATCAAATACAAATTCAACAGTACCGGCTGACTGGTAATTTACCGCTTTTCCCAACCGCACGGCTGCACTGTACAACTGATTTCGCTGTTCGTCGCTAATAGCAGGGGCGGGGGTTTCTTCTATTACTTTTTGATTGCGCCTCTGCACCGAACAATCTCGCTCGCCCAAGGCTATGACATTGCCTTTGCCATCTCCAAAGATTTGGACTTCAATGTGCCTAGCTGTTTGAATGTATTTCTCTAAAAAAACTGCGCTTTGTTTAAAATTGCTTTGACTCAAACGCTGTACTTTTTCAAATGCTTCTGCCAAATCTCGATCGCCAAAACAAGCCTGCAAACCGATGCCGCCGCCGCCTGCGGTACTTTTGAGCATCACCGGATAGCCGATCGCCCCAGCCGCTTTTTCCGCATCCTCCAAACTTCCTAAAAGTTCGCTTCCGGGAGTTAGCGGCACTTGATTTGCAGCGGCTATTTCCCGCGCGGTGTGCTTCAATCCGAAGCAGCGCAACTGACTCGGAGTCGGGCCGATAAATGCAATATTTTCGTTTGCACAAGCTTCGGCAAATTCAGCATTTTCGCTCAAAAAGCCGTAACCCGGATGGATAGCTTGAGCTTTTGTTTGGCGCGCAACTTCGAGAATGCGATCGAACCGCAAATAACTCTCGGCTGCGGCGGCTGCACCGATACAAACGGCTTCGCTGGCGGCGAAAACGTGCTTGGCGCGGGCGTCGGCTTCAGAATATACTGCTACCGAAGCAATTCCGAGGCGATCGAGTGTGCGGATAATTCGGCAGGCAATTTCACCGCGATTTGCAATCAAAACTTTGTTAAACATTTAGGTAATTGGTAATTGATAATTGGTAATTGCTAATTGATAATTGCTAATGGGCAATCGATTATTCAGTCCTCTTTAGAGGACTTTAGCTATTAGCCAGGGGTTTAAACCCCTGGCGGTTTCTGGCGGGTATACAGCTACAACCTATACCGCATCCCAAACAATCAACTGAATCGGCGTAGGATTGTAAGCATTGCAAGGATTGTTCATTTGCGGGCAGTTAGAAATAGCAACCAGCGCGTTCATTTCGGCTCGCAAATCAACTGTACTTCCCGGATCGGAGATGCCGTCAACAATTTCAAGCGTGCCATCTTCGCTAACCGGGACATTCATAAAGAAATTGATATTGCTGACTAAATCTCGCTTACCCAAACCGTAGGGAAGAATTGCAGCAAGGAAATTTTCAACACAGGCGTGCTGGTATTTTTTATCTAGCCCAAACCGCACCGAATTGCTCTCGCAGCTACAGGCACCGCCGGAGGTATCGTGCCGCCCGCAGGAGTCAGCAATTATGGTCATCATGGCTCGCCCTTCGTTGGAAATGAGCTGGCTGTTTGTAGTGACAAAGATGTTGCCTTGATTGACGATCGTATCGGGGGCGCTGTAGCGTTCGGAAGGGTCATCGGCATTGTAAACTAAAAAATCTACTGCTTGATTGCCGCCTAAATCTACAATGCGGAGAATCTGTCCTTTTTTGATGACACGAGACCAGGGATGTCTGGCGGGTAAGACTTCGTTATAAATTGCTGTTTCTGGAGCGAGGATTTGTTGAGTAGTTGCAGTCATGGTTCACTTTATGTGATGTAATAGGAGAGCTTTTTTACCGCAGATTGATGCGGACAAAGTTGAGTTGTGGAATCGGGTTTATTGCAGGAACAAAGCATCGGTGTTGATGAAGCCGCGCACGGCTTCCGGGTTGGCGGTGCGGCACAAGTCGTCTGGTGCGGGTGCGGGGGTTTTCACAATCTGAATTTGGATGGGTTTTGGATCGTAAGTTGAACCCGGATGCAGGATGTGGGGGCAGTTAGAGATAATGGTCAATACGTTCATTTCGGCTCGCAAATCGATAAAACTACCCGGTTTTTCGCAGCCTTCGCGAAACTCCATCGTGCCGTCTGGTTTGACGGCAATGCGAGTAAATAAGTTGAGGTTGGGCATGATATCTTTTTTGCCCAATCCCCACCGACTTAGGGCTTTTAGGAAGTTGTCGCGGGAGTTTTTCCAGTCTCCTTCGCCGTATTTTTTGGCATTGCTAATGGCGTTGCTGCATCCTCCTAGCAAATCGTGACAGCCGGAGGTGTCTTGGGTGATGGAAAATAGGATGCGTCCCATGTCTGTGTGGATCACCATGCCTTGTTTGAGAAAGGCGTTGAATTGAATTTTGGCGGTGTCTGCTGCGTTGAAACGTTCGATCGCATTATCGGCGTTGTAGCACAGCATGGAAACGCCGCGAGAGCCTTCTAAATCGGTGATTCGCAGGGTGTTTCCCCGCTTGATGACTCCCGACCAGTACGCGCCGCCCGGTACGGTTTCTTCGACTAATACGAGGCTTGAATCAATTTCTGAGTTTGTGTCGATGGATGATAGTTGCACCATAAGTTCCTCTTGATGTATTGGGGTAGGTCTGGGAAACAAAATAATAGTATTTTGTAGTGGCAAAACCCACCCTCTCCCAAAGTAATATTTATTTCCACTGATATTTTGCACCATCCTCAAGAACGGGCAAGATGCCCGTTCCACAAAACTCAATTTTATTGTGGAACGGGCATCTTGCCCGTTCCTAAATAGGTAATTGACAATGGTGCAAGATGTTAAGTTTCCACTTACTTAGGTTGGCAGTTAAACTCTTGGCACAGCCGCAAAAAGTGCAACTACAAACCTATTTCTATTTAAGCAGCCATTGCAACTGCTTCCTGTCCGTGTTTCCGCATCAAATCCATGAGTTCGTCGCGATAATCGTGGAATTTGGCGTGGCGTTTAATGCCGGGAGTGCGATCGGGCAAATTAATCGACATTTCCTTTCTCACTGTACCGGGACGGGCGCCCAAAGCATAAATCCGATTGGAAAGAAAAACCGCTTCTTCGACATCGTGGGTAATCATAAAGATTGTAATCTGAGTGCGGCGCCACAAATCGAGCATGAATTCGTGCATCGATTCTTTAGTGTGGATATCCAATGCGCCGAAAGGTTCATCCATTAATAACACTTTAGGTTCAGAAGCGAGGGCGCGGGCGATCGCCACCCGCTGTTTCATCCCGCCCGACAATTCCTTCGGCAGCGATGAAGCAAACTGCGTCAATCCTACCACACTCAAATAATAGCTCGCTTGTTCGCGCCGCTTTTTCTTGGAAACGCCTTGAAGTTTGAGGCCAAACTCGGCATTTTCCTGCACGTTCATCCAAGGATAAAGAGTGTAATGCTGAAATACCATACCTCGATCCGGCCCAGGCGCAACAACTTCTTTGCCATCAATTTTCACTTCCCCTGTTGTCGGCTTGTCCAATCCCGCAATCTGCCTCAACAGAGTAGATTTGCCCGAACCGGATGCGCCTACCGCGCAGATAAATTCGCCTTGCTTGATGCTCATATTGATGTCCTTGAGGACAACTAATTTACCCTTTTTCGTTTCAAAGTTTTTGTGTAGGTTGTTGATTTGTAGAAACATGAGTTTATCCTCTGTGTTGTAAGTAAAAAAATGACACCATTCTGACTTTTAACATCTGCTTACTGTTTCTGACTTGACCATTTACAAGAAACCCGCAGCAGATATTGAAAAAGCAAGTCAAAAGTCAGTCCGATCGCCCCAATGACAATCAGCCCCACAAAAATTTCATCGGTTCGGAGAAATCGACCTGCGACACTGATCCGGCGGCCTAAGCCTTCGGTTGCCGCAATCAATTCCGAGACGATTACCAATTGCCAAGCCGCAGCTAGGTTGATGCGGCTAGCATCAAGAATTCCCGGCAAAACGTGGGGGAAAATAACTTGAGTGAGGATTTCCCAGCGATTGCCGCCCAACATATAAGTAGATTCGATTAAGTCTTTTGGAACAAACTTGACTGTATCCATCACCATCAGCGAATTGAAGAAAAAGACGCCGATAAATATCAGCATTATTTTGGGTTCTTCGCCGATTCCCAAGTAGAGAATTAATAGGGGAATAAATGCTGGTGCGGGCATATATCGCATCAAGCCGAACATTGGTTCCAGCAAGGCGCGAATACTGGCAAAACTGCCCATCAGCACGCCAATTGGTATGGAAAAAACCAAGGCGAACAGAAAGCCCACTCCCACCCGCCACAAACTCGCTACCGTGTCTTTCAAAAGTTCGCGAGTGTTCCAAAGCCTCCCAAATGCCTCTAAAACTTTGCCGGGGGAAGGCAAAAATTTGGGGTCTACGTTGGCGAAGGTTGTTACTAGCCACCACAGCAGCAGCGGCAGTGCGATCGATGTTACCGTTAACCCAATATTGAGGGGTTGTGGTATCTCTTCCGCAATCCGCCAGAAAACGGTGGGATTTAGGTTTTTTTGCTTG
The DNA here is from genome assembly GCF_036701775.1 of Microcoleus sp. N9_A2. NCBI lineage: Bacteria > Bacillati > Cyanobacteriota > Cyanophyceae > Oscillatoriales > Microcoleaceae > Microcoleus > Microcoleus sp. N9_A2. The sequence continues at coordinate 177,493 of NZ_JAUBRH010000006.1, forward strand.
AGGTGGGATTGGATCGATCGCGGATCGGGATTTGGTGGCATGATTTAATTGCGGAACGGTTTGTCGAGTAATGGGAGTAGATTTTGGGGATTATAAAAAGTATTGTTTTTTTAGGTTTTTTGTGTCTGCACAATCGTAAATTATTCCTTTTAGCTTTTACCTTCGGCATAAGCTTTTATAAAGCGATCGTCAAATAATGTGCTGATATCGGGTTGGGTTTTTGCTAAATTTACATCTACGAGAAATTTAGTCATTTCGGCCGCAGCAAACTGCAATGATGTCATGTCGTTTCCCGGTTGAAAGGCTTTCAAGTTTTCCTCGATCGTAAATATCTTAGTGCCGTTTTCATATTCTTTGTATTCCTCAACGCTAACTCCGGCGCGGTTGGCTAGAATCTCGTAAGATTTCTCTTTATTTGATTTCATGTATTCCAAGGTTGCAAACCATGAATTGACCAGGGCTTGCACTCGATCGGGGTGTTCGCCGATAAACTTTCGGGTGAATACCAAATGGTCTGAAATCGCCCCCGGAAAATCTTTTGAACTAAACAGTTCCTTGCTGTTAGATCGTTTTAATGCCTGCGTGGTAAACGGCGCAAATACTGCTACCGCATCGACTTGCCCTCCTACGAAAGCTGCGGCAGCTTTGCCGGTTTCCAGCGGTACAAATTGAATATCTTGCACTGATAAACCTGCTTTTCTCAGCCCCAACAGCAATAAAAAGTGATCGACTGTACCTTCCTCGGCTGCAACTTTTTTCCCTTTTAAATCGGCAACAGAATTGATGCCTTCGGCGACAATCACTTTGTCATTTCCCGTCGAGTTGTCGTTGACTAAAACAATTACTTGGTCGGCGCCACCTGATATGGAGTTTACTGTATCGCCGAGGGTTTGGCTGTTAGCATTTATCTGTCCTGCTGTGAGGGTGCTGATCGATTCTAAGTAGCCGTCAAACCATTTTAAGTCTACAGGAACATTGTTGGCTTCAAATATCTTTTGTTCTTTGGCAATTTGCCAAGGAAACCAGCCGGGCCACGCGCTGAATCCGAGGCTAACTGCATCAGCACTTACTGAAGAAGCTGCTTCGCTTTCAGTCGTGGTTTTGATATAAATTGCCGGATTGACACAGCCGACAGCGAAAAACAAGGTGATGAAAAATAGGGCGCAGTAGCACAAGGGCGATCGCATTATTTTTGGGGAGCAATATCGGATATTCATAGCATATTCTGGTTGCTGGTTAAAAGTGAATATGTCGATCGAGCTTTTGCACCTTCGCTGGCTTCCTTAGCTTCCGCAAACCCCCTTGATATACAAGGATAAAGCCCGAGAGCTAACGAACCGAGTCTTGCTGACCGATCGCGTTTCTCCCGGGCTTTTATCCCGCCGTGTAACTGGCTAGTGTTTCCCTCAAATTAATAAAATATTGGGACAACCAGTCTGCTTCTCTCGGACCAGCACTTGAACTTTCTAAGCTGAGTTAGAAACTGATTCAAATCGGAACCCTAGAAGCTGTTAAATTTTTTCGGTTTTTGCCTGTATAAGTCCTGTTTGCAACCCAAGGAGTTATTCCAGACTGTCAGTAACAGCAATGCACTTAGCTTTTTGAAAGGTAAGCATACTGTAGGGTGCAATCCTACTAGATTGGTACGTTTCAAACGGTAACAGCAAACTCGAACATAAAATGTGTAAAATGTTACAAAAAATGGTTTTTCTCTGATTTGTCAAATTAAGGTTTTTAGCAGATTAAACCGGGCGGTTGGAAATCGCGAAGTTTACGGGCACACAGACTTGCACCCGCAAGGCAAGGGTTGAAGATTTTTTGAGAAATATTTCGATCGCCCTAGACTAGATGCGGAGGCGATCGACAATGCGGTAAACTAACATCCTATTCGTAATAACGATCGCCAAACACAGCCTGTGAAGTAATTTCTTCAATCGAAAATCGAAAATCGATCGATCGCCCAGCAAAGCCTGTAAACCCAATTGTTCAATCGAAAATCGAAAATCGAAAATCGAAAATCGAAAATCGATCGATCGCCCAGCAAAGCCTGTAAACCCAATTGTTCAATCGAAAATCGAAAATCGAAAATCGAAAATCGACTGACGGTGCACTATGGAAAAATTTAACTACAGCAACAGTCTCGACATTCATTCGCTGCTCGATCGCTACCGCACCGGCTCGCTCGCGCCTGCAGATGCGATCGCGAGCGTGTACGATCGGATCGAACGCTATGCAGATCCAGCAGTATGGATTTATTTAGCACCGCAGGCGGAAACTCTCGAACGCGCCAAAGCCTTGGAAAACCAAGACCCGCAAAAATTGCCACTCTACGGAATACCTTTTGCGATCAAAGATAATCTCGATTGGGCGGGCGTTCCGACTACGGCGGGATGTCCTGCGTTTGCTCGCACTCCAGCGCGATCGTCCGCAGTTGTAGAGCGTTTGTGTGCCGCAGGTGCGATCGCGATCGGCAAAACAAACATGGATCAATTTGCCACGGGATTGGTGGGAACCCGCACGCCCTATGGAGTTTGCCGCAATCCGTTCGATCGGCGCTACATCCCAGGCGGATCGAGTTCCGGTTCCGCCGCAGCAGTATCGGCCGGATTGGTGAGTTTTGCTCTGGGTACCGATACCGCTGGATCGGGGCGGGTTCCGGCTGCTTTTACCAACATTGTCGGGCTGAAGCCAAGTTGCGGGCTGGTAAGCACTCGCGGACTGTTGCCGGCAGTGCGATCGCTCGATTGCGTTTCTGTGTTCGCTCTCACCTGTGCGGATGCGGCCTCCGTGCTGCAAGTAGCCAGCGGTTTTGACGCTGAGGATGCGTTTTCTCGCCACCCTGAAACGAAAGTTTTGCCGGATTTATCCCGCTTACGGGTGGGAGTTCCCGCAGACGGCGAACTTGAATTTTTCCGGAATGCAGAAGCCGAACAGCGCTACCGAGAAGCGATCGCGCGCTTGCAATCTTTGGGCTGCACGATCGCACCTATTGACTTCAAACCCTTTGCGGAGGCTGCCAAATTGCTCTACGGCGGGCCTTGGGTAGCAGAAAGGTTGGCCGCGATCGGCGATTTCCTCGACGCGCACCCAGAGGATCTCGATCCGATCGTGTACGAGATTATCAGCGGCGGCAAACGCTACGATGCAGTATCAGCCTACCGCGCGTCGTACCGGTTGGCCGAGCTCCGCCAGCTGGCAGAAATTCAGTGGCAGTCAATGGATGTTTTGGCGGTGCCGACGACAGGTACGATTTATACTGTCGCAGAAGTTGCAGCCGAGCCGATCGCCCTCAACACCAATCTCGGACGCTACACGAACTTTGCAAATTTGCTCGATTTGTGCGCGATCGCAGTTCCCAGCGGGTTTCAAAGCAGCGGATTGCCCGCAGGATTGACACTGATGGCTCAGGCGTGGCACGATTTATCGCTCTGCCGCCTGGGATCTGCTTTCCACGATCGCTTGGGGGGAACTTTGGGCGCAACCGGCCAGGCGCTGCCAACAGTCCCGGAATTCGAAATCGCACCAAAATCTTCGTCAGAAGAACGAGTCAAACTTGCCGTGGTTGGCGCTCATTTGAGCGGTGAGCCACTGAATTATCAACTAATCGAACTCGGAGGGGTTTTGGTTCGCGCCTGCCGTACCAGCCCGATTTACAAGCTTTATGCTTTGACGGGTACTGCTCTGGGCAAGCCGGGATTGGTGCGTCAGATAGAGGGCGGTAGTGCGATCGAGGTGGAAGTTTGGGAGTTGTCGATCGCGGCTTTCGGCGGATTTGTCGCTCAAATTCCCCCGCCTCTGGGAATTGGTACGCTGGTGTTGGAGGACGGCTCCACGGTGCAGGGCTTTTTGTGCGAATCTTATGCTGTCGCAGGTGCGATCGATATTTCTCATCTCGGCGGTTGGCGAGGTTATAACTTCCGCTTTTAAGTTAAGTTAGAATTGCAAATTTCTACCCATCTTCAAAATCATGCCATCAGCAGTGCCACTTGTACCAATTCCCGTCACAACCCCAACCCCCACCAGCGGTACCAGTCCCGGAGGGACACCTGGGGGCAGGAATTTAACCAGCGGCCCCGACTCCTTCACGGGTACTGCGGGCGCTAACTTGATATTTGGTTTGGGTGGCCCTGACAGCATTTTGGGCTTAGGGGGAAACGATTCCCTCTACGGCGGCGACGGCGATGACTCACTGCTGGGCGACGCTGGTAATGACATACTGTTCGGCGGTGCCGGCCGCGACAGCGTTTTGGGCGGCGTGGGCGACGATACTTTCTACGGTGGCAAAGGTGCTGACTCGGCAAGCGGCGACGAGGGTAATGATTTGCTGTTTGGCAACCAAGACACCGATACTTTGTTGGGCGGCGCGGGTAATGACACGTTTTTTGGGGGTGCCGGCGATGACTCGCTGTTTGGTGGCATCGGCGATGACTGTTTATCGGGCGATCGCGGCGCAGATACTTTAACTGGCGGCGCCGGAAACGATACTTTTGCGATCGGGTCTGCGGCAGAGGGGGATGTGATTATAGATTTTACTAATGGTACTGATCGAATTCGCTTGACTGCCGGCCTCACTTTTAACAAACTCATCACTTCCGCTGGGTCCGGAACTTCGCCGAGTACAATTATTCAGCTTATAGACAGCAAGGTAACTCTGGCTACTTTGTTCGGAGTTGCCCCCTCTTCTATCAGTCAGGCCGACTTTATTTTTTAATGGGTAATGGGTAATAGGGAATTGGTAATTGGGCTGGCGGGTACTTTTTAGTTTTAAGTTTTTAAGGTTGAACTTTTTAACTCAAAACCGCTGTCGCATTGTGAGTAACGTTAGCTTTTGTATTCCCAAATAAAGCAATCTCAAAACTTTTCATCTTCCTTTTTCCTGCTTCCTTGTATAAGTTAAATCCTATACATTGCCCGTTGCATTCTTCCCTCTTCCTTCTTCCCTCTTCCTTCTTCCTTCTTCCTAATGACTACTGACGGTTTTCTCAATCTCAACAAACCTGCGGGCATGACATCTCACGACTGCGTGGGGCGAGTGCGCCGGCTATTGCAACTCAAGCGAGTCGGACACGGAGGAACCCTCGATCCTGCTGTGACTGGCGTCTTACCGATCGCCCTGGGCAAAGCAACCAGACTGCTGCAATATCTCCAACACAATAAAGCTTACCGAGGCACGATTCGGTTTGGCTTAACTACTGCTACTGACGATTTAGAAGGAGAAATTATCCATTCTCAACCGGTGCCGGAGTTGAGTTTAGAAAAAGTGCAAGCTGCACTGCCAAAATTTCTAGGAAAAATCGAGCAATTCCCGCCGAGTTTTAGTGCGGTTCAGGTGGGAGGAAAACGCCTTTATGAGTTAGCAAGAAAAGGCGAAACTGTGGAAGTTGCTGCTAGAAATGTTGAGGTTTTTCGGCTGGAAATCTTGGATTGGCGGCCGGGGGATTTTCCTGAATTGGATTTGTTGATCGCTTGCGGGCCGGGTACTTACATTCGGGCGATCGCGCGGGATTTGGGTGCGGTGTTGAATGCAGGCGGTACTTTGGCTTGTTTGACTCGCACCGAAAGTAGCGGTTTTTCGATCGACCAAAGTCTCAGTTTTGAACAATTGGAACTGCAATTGCAGGAAAATAAATTCTGCCCAATTTTGCCATCGGCGGTTTTGGGACATTTAGGCGCGATCGTCCTTTCCCCTGAATATACCAAACGCTGGTTTCAAGGACAGCGCCTCCCGATTCCCGAAACGCCGATCGGGCCAGAGGAGGAAAGTAGCCCCAATCCCCCCCACAACCCAATACCACAACCTCCCTATCCCTTACAGGTGTACGATCAAGACGGTAATTTTTTAGGTATCGGTCAAGTAGCGAACTCAGAGACAAGTACCATATTATCTCCTCAAATTGTGCTGTAGCTATCTAAAATAAAAATAAAAATAGGTATAATTGGTACTAAAAGTTAGCGGAATTCTAACCGCTGGGAATGCTCTCGATTCACCTAGCTTACAGCGGTATGGGACGAGATTTTGCTATTAATCTAATCCAACGCTGAGGTAAAAATTGTGAAAATATTGCTGATCGGATTAATCCGAGGCTACAAAATGGGGATTTCTCCTTACCTGCCTAACGCCTGTAGATTTCAGCCAACTTGTTCGCAATACGCGATCGAAGCAATAGAAAGATTTGGGCCGGCCCGCGGCAGCTCAATGGCAGTTAAGCGGATTTTGCGCTGTCATCCTTTTCATGCTGGGGGTTACGATCCAGTACCTCCCAAAGATAGCGAGGGCAATTAGTTATTAGTTAGAAGCCGGATTTTAGTAATTAGTTAATAGTGCAAATAGGCGTTGCATCCTCATGGCTAAAACTACTGAGGGGAATCACTCCCTGATGGGGTTAAATTCGCACAATTAGTGGTTTTTGTTAACCCAAATTCAGTAATATCACTGTTATCTTTCAAAACTCTGCAGCTATATAATGGTACAAACAGAGTACAGGGGATGCGAGTTGATATGTCTGCTACCGCAATTGGATACAAAATGTTGTCCCATACTCTGGCTGTACTCAGCCAGAAACAAGCAACGGGGAAACTGCTGTTAGAGCAAGGGGAACAACAGTGGCAACTTTACTTTTTTCAGGGTTGTTTGGTGTATGCCACAGGAGGAGCGCACAGATCGAGGCGCTGGTACAGGGCGATCGGGCAACACTGTCGAAACTTTCAAGTGGATCTCAGAAACCTGGATGCTGGAGAACTGTGGGAATATCAACTGCTTCAGCGAGGGGTAGCAGCCAGCGAAATGAGTCTGGAACAAGCTAGGGCGATCGTCCACAGCAGCCTTTCCGAAGTGTTATTTGCTCTGATCGGTCAATCGGGTTTACGCCGAGAGTGGCGTCCGTCCCAGAAATATTTTTCTACCATTACCTCTTCTTTGCTGCTGTCTTTAACAGAAGTAGAGAAAGTTCTATGTTGTACAGAAGAAATTTGGCAGAAGTGGAAAGGAATGGGTTTGTGGCTGGTAGATCCAGAACAAGCACCACTTTTAAAAGCATCGGCCCAGTTGCAGCAAAATCGATTTAGCTCTAATTCTTTGATCGCTTTGGGTAACGTATTCAACGGCGAGAATACTCTTTGGGATATTGCATTTAAGAAAAAGCAGTGCGTGACAGTGGCAACTCGCGCTTTAGTTAATTACATCAAACAGGGTTTAGTAAATTTCCGAACAGTACCAGACTTGCCGTCGCCTATAGAACAGTGGCGCCTGGCCGCGGCGATCGCAGGGCCGGGTCGCCCTTTGATTGCCTGTATCGATGACAGTCCGACAGTATGCGAATTTTTAGAGCAAATTTTGTTGCCGGAGGGGTATCGAGTCCTAAAAATTCAAGATCCCATGCAGGGAGTGGGCCTCCTCGCCAAACAAAAGCCTGCCTTAATTTTTATGGACGTGGTGATGCCGAAGACAAGTGGCTTTGCTTTGTGCAATTTTTTGCGAAAAGCACCTGCTTTTCGGGAAACTCCGATCGTGTTTTTGACCGGTCAAGACAGTATAATTGACCGCACCCGGGCGAAATTGACAGGTGCTTCCGATTTTTTGAGCAAGCCAGCCAATCCCGAACAGGTTCTGCAAATAGTTGACAAGTATTTGAAGGTAAAAGGTGATCGCTACCCTTTCGCAATTCGCCCCCATGATTTACTCCATTCACGACAACTTACCCTGGCAAATTCTTGAACCCAAATTATGATCATCAAGCGTCACTTATCGGGTGCGTGAGCCTCCGGGGCACCCGATAAGTATTGTAAAATAAACACGCCACCGGATTTTACCAATAAATCTTGTAGGGGCGGCTGCATGGTTTTTCTTGCTTTCAAAGCCGGGATTTCCGTAAACCAGCTCAGCGCGTATGGATTATAATACCAGTTCCAACCAGTTGACAAAAAGAATGCAACTGTAGGCAAGTTCCAAGCCCGACGCTCATCAGTCATTTCCAGTTTTTTAATCTAAAATCTAAAATCTAAAATCTAAAATCTAAAATCTAAAATCTAAAATGGTATAATCCATAAAACTTGATATTAATTATGAGCGATCGCACCCCGCAGGTGAGCGTAGTAATTCCGGCTTACAACTGCGCTGCTTACGTCGGCCAAGCCGTAGATAGCGTTCTGCACCAAACCTATGCTAACTGGGAAATTATTGTCGTAGACGACGGCTCCCGAGACGATACCAAATTAGTTTTAGAGAAATATGGCGATCGAATTCGCTACATTTACCAACAAAATCAAGGAGTTTCGATGGCCAGAAATCACGGCATCGAGCTATCGCGAGGAGAATTTATCGCCTTTCTTGATGCGGACGACTACTTCTTACCAGACAAAATAGCAGCACAAATCGCTGTATTTGCAGCGCAACCAAATTTAGGAATAGTCCACAGCGGCTGGCGTCTAGTTAATAGTATAGGCGAACCGCTAAAAGATGTCAAACCCTGGCAAAATGTCCCTAAATTAGACTTAGAAATGTGGCTGCGGTGGAAACCAGTATTACCCAGCGCGATGGTATTTCGCCGTCAGTGGTTAGAGCGCGCCGGCGGATTTGATCCTCGATTTCCCCCGGCAGAAGATACAGATTTAGTGCTGCGTTTAGCCTTAATGGGATGCGAAGCAGAGTGGTTGCAGCAAGTAACTGTTTGCTACCGCCAGCACGAACAAAGCGCCATGTACAAAGGTTTACCCCAGGCTAAATCCCTCGCCGCAGTCATGGACAATTTTTTTGCCCGCCCCGAATTGCCGGATAAAATACGTTTGTTGGAAAAGCAAATCAAGTACAGTACCTTAGTTTGGATTGCTTGGTATTTGTACCGCACCGGTCATTCTGTTGAGATGGTAGAGTTTTTGCAGCGTTCTTGGAATTATGCGCCTTATTTGCCTGTGGAAACAGTAATTAATTGGGCGGAAGCTTTCGCCGAGTTTTCGCAGGATGCGGGAAATGAATTCGATGCAGATTTATTAGCTCAATCTCCCGAGTGGCAAGAGTTAATGCAGTGGGTAATTCTCGGTACGCCAGCTTGATTGTGTGGATAGTCGATCGAGCTTTTATGTCATGTCTGGTTAAGGCGTTGCTTAATCAGGGTATGAAAAAAAATAAGTTGAAAATCCAGAAGCTTTGTGGATACTGGTTTCTATGATTTGCATATTTAGTCTTTCATACCCTAAATCCGCAACGCCGATTTGTAAATGAGTTTTTTTTAACCGCAGAGAACGCAGAGATCACAGAGGAAGAGAAGAGAGGGTTTTCGCATTTCTTGCAGTGTGAAACCTGCCTAAACTTTATTATGCTTCAGTTTGAGTTTCTGTTTCAGTAAAAATTGGTGGCCACAGTTGGGAAATTGGCAATTCCCAACCAGGAAAAAGTTCGCCTACAGTCAAAATATCTTCATTTCCCAACACAAGCGGTTCACCTTCCTGACGATAAACTGTTACAGTTTCTTCGTCTGGATCGATCAGAATTCCTACTTGTGCTCCGAGTGCAATAAAATTCAGAATCTTTTTTTCGAGCGGTTTAATGCGATCGCTCTGTGATTTAATTTCTACTACTAAATCTGGGACTAATTCTCCGAAATAACGGGGACTTTGCCTGAGACGTGCGGCTCGGACAAAAGAAACATCAGGTGCTGTGAGGTTAGCATCAGGTAAAATAAAGCCACCTGCGGAGTCAAAAATTCGGCCCAGACGGCGGGGATAAACCCAATTGGCGAGCAGCCAACTGAAAATTACGCCAATTTCGCTAGATACAATATCTGATGGGCCCACAATGATAATCTTCCCGCTTTCTAGTTCAACTTGGTAATCTTGACCAGCTTCTTGGAAGGTTTTTTGGACTTTTTCTAAGTCTTTGAGTGTCATCATATTGATTATTACCTGGCAGAAAATGAGTTGCCGCAGCTACAGTTTTGGGCGGCATTGGGATTGTGATATCGGAAACCTCCGCCCATCAAGTCTTCTGAATAATCTAAGGTGAGCTCATTCAGATATTTTAAGTGCTGGGGATCGATCGCAACTTGAACTCCCTCGGACTCACATAGAGCGTCTTGTGGGGCTGGCGCATCGTCAAATGCCATTGTATAGGACAAAGCGGAACAGCCGCTCGATTCCACGCCGATGCGAAATAAAGCATTGGGGTTCGGATACTTCGACTTGAGTCGCTTTACTTCTGTCGCTGCTGTTTTGCTCATTGGTAATCTTGACCAGCTTCTTGGAAGGTTTTTTGGACTTTTTCTAAGTCTTTGAGTGTCATCATATTGATTATTACCTGGCAGAAAATGAGTTGCCGCAGCTACAGTTTTGGGCGGCATTGGGATTGTGATATCGGAAACCTCCGCCCATCAAGTCTTCTGAATAATCTAAGGTGAGCTCATTCAGATATTTTAAGTGCTGGGGATCGATCGCAACTTGAACTCCCTCGGACTCACATAGAGCGTCTTGTGGGGCTGGCGCATCGTCAAATGCCATTGTATAGGACAAACCGGAACAGCCGCTCGATTCCACGCCGATGCGAAATAAAGCATTGGGGTTCGGATACTTCGACTTGAGTCGCTTTACTTCTGTCGCTGCTGTTTTGCTCAGATGAATCATTATTTGTAATTGGGGAATTGGGAATTGGGAATTGGGAATTGGGAATTGGGAATTGGGAATTAGGAATTGGGTTACTTATTGATGCGAATATTCAATTTCCTATGCCCTATGCCCTATTCCCAATAGTTACTTAGCCTTTTCTGTGCGGGCATAATCGTCTTGAAACCGGATAATATCATCTTCTCCGAGATATTCACCATTCTGCACTTCAATTAAAACCAGGGGGATAACTCCCGGATTTTCCAGACGGTGAGAAGTGCACTGCGGAACGTAGGTAGACTGATTTGTAAACAAAACTTGTTCAGTTTCGCCACAAGTAACTTTTGCAGTACCAGAAACTACGATCCAATGTTCGCTGCGGTGGTGGTGCATTTGCAGACTGAGGCGGTGTCCGGGATTAACTTCGATGCGCTTAATTTTATATCCTGGGCCTTCTTCTAGAGTCGTAAATGAGCCCCAAGGCCGCGATTCTGTGGCGGTTATTTCGTTGAGTGATCCAGGTGCGTGCAGACTAGATAGTTGAGAAATTTCTTGAACTTGAACCATGTTTTGACTCCTTGAGGATTGCTTGCTGAATCCTGTGGTAAACGACTTTGGGTTTGATATTAGCTAATTTATCCTGAAAACCGAACTCCGATCGCGCGAACCGGTTAGCGGACTGTAGATTTTTGCAGTTTTGCCTGTGAAAGCTCGATCGACGCACCTTAACCACCATAGCAAAATCATCACAGTAGTTGTCACCTGTTATGCGATCGATCGCCCTAATCTACATCAAATCTTCATCTACGGCGACTGGTTCTTTATTTAAGGGGACATCTGGTAGGATTTACGGTTGTTTTGGAATGATTTAACCACAGAGGGCGCAGAGGGCGCAGAGTCGGAGAGGAGAGAGATGAATAATTGCGATACCAGCGGATTTGAGATGAACCCTAATCCAGCTTTTGAGACTGCTGTTGCAAAACTGCTAGCATTGTACGCAGCACGAACCTCATTAGATACAGTCACAATGGGATATCCACCCCGCAACAACAGGAGATTCATCAATAATCGCCCGGTACGCCCGTTACCATCCCGAAATGGATGAATCGACACAAAGCGAAGATGTGCTTCGGCTGCAAACTCTAGCGGATGTAACGATTTGATTTGATCACTGTTAAGCCATTGAATAAATTCCGGCATTAAATCCGAAAGCAAATAATGAGGCGGATAGAGGTATTCGGTACCAGCGGCTTTGACATCTAACTGCCGATAACCTCCAGCTTCATCCGGCGCGTTAGCGAAGCCCGCCCCTACGGGGACTACGCCAACGAAGAGGATCGCCCTTATAATCAAATTGTGTATCTGTTTAATTTCCGATTCACCGATCGCAGTGTCCGATCGCGTTTTATCATCTAATTAGCAACAAGCTGCTCTTTACTTATTTATGAACAGGCAAGATGCCTATTGCTGACAATGGTGTAACATCTCAGCTTCAACTATTTTTGCACGGTCGAATGTATCCGAATTGCCCATCTCTCTTCTCTTCCTCTGCGCTCTCTGCGGCCTCTGCGGTTAAAAAAATCCAAATATCAATTTATCATCTAATTACCAACAAGCCGTTCTTTACTTATTTATGAACAGGCAAGATGCCTGTTCCCGACAATGGTACAACATCTCAGCTTCAACTATTTTTGCACACTCGATCGATCGCCTAAACTTTGATTTTTTCGTGCATCTGCCCAATTGAGTAGATCCACATATAATAAATGATACTAGAGCGATCGGCATCCCATCCTCTAATCTAGAGCCACAATATCTCCCTAACTTTCAGGAACAAATAAAAAATGAATAGCAACGGACTGCCAGTAAAACAAGGCCTATACGATCCGCAGTTCGAGCACGATGCTTGCGGAGTCGGATTTATTGTACACATGAAAGGTAACAAATCCCACGAAATCGTCGAACAGGGACTAACAATCCTGTTGAACCTCGACCACCGGGGGGCCTGCGGCTGCGAACCCAACACCGGAGACGGAGCGGGAATTTTGATGCAAGTGCCGCACAAATTCATGAAAAAAGTAACGGCGGCCCTCAACATCCAACTTCCAGAAGCCGGCGAGTACGGAGTTGGCGCGATTTACTCATCGCCAAATCAGACGGAACGCCAAAACGGCCAGCGCATATTTGAGGAAATCGCGGCAGAAGAAGGCCAAGAAGTGCTCGGCTGGCGCGAAGTTCCCACAGACAACTCGTCCCTCGGCGACACCGCCAAATCTAGCGAACCCTTCATGCAGCAAGTGTTCCTCCGGCGCGCCGCAGGTATAGACGAGGCTGCCTTCGAGCGGAAACTGTACGTCATCCGCAAACGCGCTCACAACGCCATCCGCAGGACGGAAGTAGACCCATACTGGTATAATTCCACACTCTCCTGCCGGACGATCGTCTACAAAGGAATGTTAATGCCGGTGCAAGTGGGAGATTACTATCCCGACCTCCACGACCCCGACATGGAAAGCGCTCTAGCCCTAGTTCACTCGCGCTTCAGCACCAATACTTTTCCGAGTTGGGAACGATCGCACCCTTACCGCTACATCGCCCACAACGGCGAAATCAACACCATGCGCGGCAACATCAACTGGATGCACGCGCGGCAATCCTTGTTCGAGTCGGAGTTGTTCGGAGACGATTTAAAGAAAATCCCGAACTTAATCAACATCGAAGGTAGCGACTCGACAATCTTTGACAACGCTTTGGAATTGCTGTATTTGGCCGGGCGTTCTTTACCCCACGCCGTAATGATGATGATTCCCGAACCTTGGACGGCCCACGAGTCCATGAGTGACGAGAAAAAAGCTTTCTACGAATACCATTCCTGCTTGATGGAACCTTGGGACGGCCCGGCTTCGATCGCATTTACTGATGGAACATCGATCGGCGCAGTGCTCGATCGCAACGGTTTGCGCCCTTCCCGCTACTGCGTCACCAAAGACGACTTAGTAATTATGGCATCGGAAGCCGGAGTTTTGCCGATCGCCCCAGAAAGAATCCTATCAAAAGGCCGCCTGCAACCGGGGCGGATGTTCCTGGTAAATACCGAGGAAGGCCGCATCGTTTCTGATGAAGAAATCAAAACCAAAATTTCCACAGAACACCCGTACCGCCAGTGGATTGACCAGCACATGGTCGAGATTGCCAAACTCCCAGATGCGCCAGCAGTCGCAGAATCCGACCCCGAAACATTGATTCAGCGCCAAATGGCCTTTGGCTACACCTTTGAAGAACTGCGGTTGCTGTTAGCGCCAATGGCAACAAACGGCGTGGAAGCTGTCGGTGCAATGGGTGCAGATACGCCGCTAGCCGTTTTGTCGAACAGACCAAAACTGCTTTACGAATACTTCCAGCAACTGTTTGCTCAAGTTACCAATCCGCCGATCGATTCTATCCGCGAAGAAATTGTAACTTCTGCCGAAACTACGATCGGCGCTGAAGGCAATTTGCTCAAACCAGAACCGGAAAGCTGCCATTTGATTGAACTGAAAACGCCAATTCTCAGCAATGAAGAATTGGCCAAACTCAAACAAGTAAAAATAGGTAATTTCCGATCTACTACACTGCCAATTTTGTTTGACCCCAAAAGCGGTGTGAAAGGTCTAGAACAAGCCTTAGAAGAGGTTTTTGCAGCAGCAGACAGCGCGATCGCCTCTGGGGTGAATATCATCATTTTGAGCGATCGGGGTATCAGTCCAGACAAAGCCCCAATTCCGGCGCTGCTGGCGGTTGCGGGCCTCCACCACCACTTGATCCGCCAAGGAACGCGCACGCGGGCGGGACTCGTTCTCGAATCCGGCGAACCGCGAGAAGTGCACCACTTTGCAACTTTAATCGGCTACGGTTGCGGTGCAATTAATCCGTATTTGGCCTTCGAGACGATCGCCGATTCGATCCAACAAGGTTTGCTGCTAAATGTCGATTACAAAACAGCTTGCAAAAACTACATCAAAGCCGCAACCAAAGGCGTGACGAAAGTTGCCTCGAAAATCGGGATTTCTACAATTCAAAGTTATCGCGGCGCGCAGATTTTTGAAGCAATTGGCTTGAACAAATCCGTAGTCAATAAATACTTTGCTTGGACAGCTTCCCGGATTGAAGGTGTAGACTTGGAAGTCATCGCCCAAGAAGCAATTTTGCGCCACACCCACGCCTTCCCAGAACGCCCCAGCAGCGGACATACTCTCGATGTCGGCGGCGAATATCAGTGGCGAAAAGAAGGTGAGGCGCATTTGTTTAGTCCGCAGACAATTCACGCGCTGCAAAAGTCGGTGCGCGAGGGCAGTTATACGCTTTTCAAACAGTATTCTGGGCTGGTTAACGAACAAAACCAGCAGCATTTTACCTTGCGCGGTTTGTTGCAATTCAAGCAGCGGGAATCAATCCCGATTGAGGAAGTCGAACCCGTGGAATCTATTCTCAAACGCTTCAAAACTGGGGCGATGAGTTACGGTTCGATTTCCCAAGAAGCCCACGAATCTTTGGCTGTAGCGATGAACCGCATTGGTGGTAAATCGAACACCGGTGAAGGTGGCGAAGATCCGGAAAGATATACTTGGACAAACGATCGCGGCGACTCGAAAAACAGCGCGATCAAACAAGTTGCTTCCGGGCGTTTCGGCGTTACCAGCTTGTATCTTTCCCAAGCCAAGGAACTGCAAATCAAGATGGCGCAAGGGGCAAAACCCGGAGAAGGCGGACAGTTGCCTGGTAAAAAAGTATACCCGTGGATTGCGAAAGTACGGAATTCGACTCCTGGTGTGGGTTTGATTTCGCCTCCTCCTCACCACGACATTTATTCGATCGAAGATTTGGCCGAATTGATTCACGACTTGAAAAATTCCAACCGGGAAGCGCGGATTAGCGTCAAACTCGTGTCGGAAGTGGGAGTCGGGACGATCGCCGCTGGGGTTGCGAAGGCCCACGCCGATGTGGTGCTCATCTCCGGCTACGACGGCGGTACGGGCGCATCGCCGCAGACTTCGATCAAACACGCGGGATTACCTTGGGAGTTGGGATTGGCCGAAACTCATCAAACTTTGGTACTCAACAATCTCCGCAGCCGGATTGTTGTCGAAACCGACGGACAAATGAAAACCGGCCGCGATGTAGCAATTGCTGCCTTGCTTGGTGCGGAGGAATTCGGTTTTGCTACCGCGCCGCTGGTGACACTGGGCTGCATCATGATGCGCGTATGTCACCTGAACACTTGCCCGGTGGGTGTTGCAACCCAAGATCCGCTGCTGCGGAAAAACTTTACCGGCGATCCGGATCACACGGTAAACTTTATGACTTTCGTCGCCCAGGAAGTCCGGGAAATTATGGCGCAGTTGGGTTTCCGCACGCTGAATGAAATGGTGGGGCGGACTGATGTTTTGGAACCTCAGCAAGCGGTGGCGCATTGGAAAGCTAAGGGTTTGGATTTCTCGAAAATCCTTTACCAGCCGGATGTTGGGGCGGATGTCGGGCGCTACTGTCAGATGGCGCAGGATCACGGGTTGGAAAAGTCGATGGATATGACTGTGTTGTTGGATTTGTGCAAAGGTGCGATCGAAAACGGCGAAAAAGTGCACGCCAAACTGCCGATTACCAACATCAACCGCGTTGTCGGCACAATTCTCGGCAACGAAATCACCAAACGCCACTGGGAAGGTTTACCCGATGACACGGTACACCTGCACTTCCAAGGTAGCGCGGGACAAAGCTTTGGCGCATTCGTACCCAAGGGAGTCACCCTAGAGCTCGAAGGCGAGGCCAACGACTATTTGGGCAAGGGCCTCAGCGGCGGCAAAATCATCTTGTATCCGTCGCCGGCTTCTACCTTTGTCGCAGAGGAAAATGTGATTGTCGGCAACGTGGTGCTTTACGGAGCCACCGCTGGTGACGTTTTCATCCGGGGGATGGCGGGCGAACGTTTTGGGGTGCGTAACTCCGGCGTGAATGCAGTAGTTGAGGGTGTGGGCGATCACGGTTGCGAGTACATGACTGGCGGCAAGGTTGTAGTTTTGGGTGAAACCGGGCGCAATTTTGCAGCGGGTATGAGTGGCGGTGTTGCTTACATTTTGGATGAGGCGGGGGATTTTGCTACTCGCTGCAATATGTCGATGGTGGATTTGGAAAAACTGGAGGATGTTGAGGAGATTGCTGATTTGCGGCTGATGCTTCAAACTCATGTTGATTTGACTGGAAGTGCGAAAGCGTCGAAGGTTTTGGCAAATTGGGATGCGATGCTGCCGGTGTTTGTCAAGGTGATGCCGCGCGATTACAAGCGGGTGTTGCAGGCTATTGAAAGGGCGATCGCATCGGGTTTGAGCGGTGATGATGCGCTGACGGCTGCGTTTGAAGAAAACGCTCGCGATGTCGCCCGGATTGGCGGCAGCTAGGGTTTAGCATGAGGAATGGGTAATGGCTGTTACTCAGCAGTAATTGCCTATTCCTCACGAGCGATCGATTACCAAAATGTTAACCAATTAACCTCGTCTTCTAATGGTATCTCGCTCTCCAATCCCCTTCTTGAATACGATAATAATCTATCATCTTTGGAAGATGTCCAATTGAAAGAGCTACCTATTGACTACAAGAGTACCAGCAATGATGTCATGCAACGCTTGCTTCTTCTCTGTAAAAGCGGCCATTAGATAACCTATCAACAAGAGTAGGGCTGAGAGCATCTGAGCAAAATGTCTTCCTGTCGCTCTGCCAAAGGATATTCGATCTCCATTCAAATCGGTTACTACTATTCCTAATGCTTGCTTACCCAACGTTGCTTGTTTGGGAGAGCTTTCCAAAAGCGCGCCGTATAACCAGGCTACTACTACACCAACCATAAAACCTAGTGCAGAAAATCCTCTTGCTGTAGTGGCTACACCAATTGCACCAAAAATAGAACCTGCTACAGCACCTGCCATGTAAGCAAGAATATACACTATTATATCGTCCAGTAGTGAAGCTAAACATCTTGACCAGAAACTTGCATAGTTCATTAATCATCTCCTCATTATAAATGATTTAAATCTGCAGGGTAACGGAACATATTTTCAAAAAATGCTGTCGCGAAAACTTAACCTTGCACGCTAACAGATAAACTCTCTGCCAAGGTTCCAAGTGAGGACTTCAGGGTTAACTAGATATTGAGTCGTATTTGCTAGACAAGTACCTATTTTTATTTAAAATACTACATATTTGCTTTACTGTCAAGAGAGATTCAAAAAATTTTGAGGATTTTCTAATAGAGCGTTTTCCGCTTATCAGTCGGAAACAATTAAGAGAATACTGTCGTAACACAGATTTCTATTATGCTCTGTCAAAGCACTAATGACTGACAAATCATTATGGTTTACAATGAAGTTGTACTACTGTGAAGCACTCTTCCAAAATGCTTATGCCACTCCAATTTCGGTTTCATCCAGAGAAAGCTATTGAAGCAGCAGCAGTGCTCTTAAAGCTGCACGTTGAGCCTATGAAATATTTAGGCTTACTGAAGATGCTTTACATAGCTGACCGTATTTCATTGCAACGCATAGAGCAACCGATTACTGGCGATCGTTATGTATCTATGGATTATGGTCCCGTCCTCAGTGGTGTTTATGACCTGATTAAGGGGAAGCCCATTGATAATGCCTTACCTCTCTGGTCTAAGTTCATTGCCAGGAAAAATGAACATCTGGTTTACCTGTTGGACGATCCGGGGAATGCAGATCTTTGTGAAGAGGAGGAGGAAATTATTCAAGAGGTTTATCAAGCTTTTGGACATCTCGATCCTTTTCTGGTTGCTGAGTGGACTCATCACCTTCCAGAATGGAAATATCCGCACGGTTCAGCCATTCCGATTGCTGTAGAGGATATTCTAAAAAATGTGGGTAAGAGTGACGAAGAAATAGCCGAAATTCAGGATTCAGCCATCCGAGAGGCATATCTAGACGGGGTTTTGATGGGTAACACTGACGAAAAAATAGCCGAAATTCAGCAGTCAGCTATCCGGGAGGCATATCTGGATGAGGTTTTGAATGGCTAGCATCATCATTAATTTGGGAGATGCTTTTTTGCTGGATACACCTCCCAACAGCGAACATCTATATATTGCCATTGCACAAACTTCTGAAAGCAGCTATCTCTTCGTTAACGTCACTAGCCGCAGACCTAATTCTGAAGATGCCTGTATTCTCCTACCAGGTTCTGGTGTGCCAAGCTTTATAATCCGTGAGTCTGCGATAGCTTACAAATTTGCTCGTGAGATGAATGCTACTGAACTAGCTGGATTAATTACGCCTGGTAGTCCTATTCCAAAAGGATCTTGTTCAGTGGCTGTTCTGGAACAGATCCAGCAGGGTGGTTTGGTTTCCAAGCGGTTGAAGAATAAGTATAAAGTCGCCCTCAAAAATTTCTTGGGAATATAGAGGTAGAGATTTTCCCCGTTTGATTACGTTGATTCCCGATTAACAAGTTAACAGAGGACTATATGAACTATCAACTTTATTCAGATGTCATCTTGCTGTTCAACCTTCCAGAAGAAGGACTTTATGGCGGCGATATCGGTACAGTTGTAGAACAGCATCACGGTGAAGGACTAGAAACAGGTTATAGCGTTGAGTTCTTCGATCTGTTGGGAAACACTGTAGCAGTTGCGACGCTACCTGGAAGTTATTTGCGATTTGATTGATCGACAACCGATCGCAATTGAACTCACCCTCGAATTGCTGTTGCCCCACCCCTTTGATATAATGTTGTTACTAGATTGTAGAATAGCAATCAAAAAAAAGGAATAATTATGACCGTCGAACAAGCCATTTTGGAAAATGTGAAGGTCTTATCGCCAGACCAACAACAAGAAGTTTTAGCCTTTATCAAATTCTTGCAGTCCGATAAATGGGAAGATATCTATAAAGGACGCTTCAAAGAACTGCAACAAAAAATTCGTCAAAACACTGATATCGATCCCGATGATGACCCCACTGAGACAGTTATCGAAGGGATTCAGCAAGGCTTCCATGAGGCAATTACCGGACAAACTCTCCCCTTGTCTCAACTGTGGGACGGCATCGATGACAACTGATCCGCAACCGATCGCCATTGAACTCACCCCCCGATTTCAAAGAGACTTGCGAAATTTAGGCAAACGCTATCGCAACATTCGCAAAGACATTCAGCCTGTAATCGCACAACTTCAAGCGGGGGAACTTCCGGGCGATCGCATTCCGGGAATGGAGTACGAAATTTTCAAAGTCAGAATTAAAAACAGCGACATTCAAAAAGGCAAAAGTGCTGGCTACCGTGCTATTTATTACCTCAAAACTAGCGATTCGATCGTTTTGGTGACTATCTATTCTAAATCAGACCTATCAGACATCGCGGCCGAAACAGTTCGAGAAATTTTAGCCCAATACGAGCAAAAATTTCCCGAAGCAGAATAATTATGAACTATAAACTTTATTCGGATGTCATCTTGCTGTTCAACCTTCCAGAAGAAGGGCTTTATGCCGGCGATATCGGTACGGTTGTTGAACAGCATCACGTTGAAGGACTAGAAACAGGTTATAGCGTTGAGTTCTTGGATATGTTGGGAAACACTGTAGCAGTTGCGACACTACCTGGAAGTTATTTGCGATCGCCCACAAGTGCAGACAGACCTACAGTTAGACTGGTTAACTGATATCATGTATAGAATTTGGGAAATCAACAAGCAAAATGATTCAATCCATACCGAAAATATCCATCAAACCTGGATACCGTGCCCAGTCGGATGATAAAACTCCTGAAGCTGATGCAATTGATTTTTACCTACTGCGGCAACTCACCAATTCGCAACGGTGGCAAATGGGGGCAAAATTAACTCGTTGGGCAAAAACTGTTAGCTTGCGCGGGATGAAAAAAGCTTGTCCCTCAACCTACAAAGAGCGATTTGCTCGATCGATATTAGGTAGCAAGTGGTTACCAATTTTAACCCCCACCAGTGAGCCCTCTATGTGGACGCAAGACCCCAGCGAAATTGCTAGACTGTTGCACCCAATTTTTGAAACATTAGGTGTCTCTTATTATATTACAGGAGGCGTTGCCGCTTCTGTCTATGGCGACCCGAGAACAACACGCGATTTAGATTTAGTAATTGAATTGCTCGGGGACAAAATTTTTCAATTAGTTGAAGCACTAGAAACGGCTGGTTTTTACTGCCCTCCGGGTTCGGTAGAAGATATTCAAGAGGGTAGAGGGATGGTGTTGAGCGTCACTCACATGACTTCAGTATTGAACGCTGATATTGTGCTGAATTCTCATACTGAATTCGATCGCTCAAAAATGGCAAGAGGACGATTAGAAGCGCTTGACGAAGCTGGTGTAGAACAATTTTGGGTTGCTTCTCCTGAAGATATTGTGTTGGCAAAACAGCTCGGGCGGCAACAGTCTCAGTCTCAAAAACAATGGAATGATGTTTTGGGAATTCTGAAAGTCCAATCTGAGAATTTGGATCGGGGTTACTTAACAGATTGGGCCCAACAATTGCGGTTGATTGATGATTTGAATCTAGCTTTTACTGAATCAGGGATTTGATGCGATTCCAAATTGTTTATTTCGCGATCGCACGCACTTTATCTGTATCATTATAGGTATAAACTTTTAAAGCTAAATTAATTTTATGCAAGTTATTTTAGGCAACATCACACAACTCAAAGTAGATGCGATCGTCAATGCTGCTAATACCAGTTTGCTTAGAGGTGGTGGAGTAGATGGCGCAATCCACAAAGCAGCAGGCCCGGAACTTGTTGACGAATGTCGATCGCTCCGAGGATGCAAAACCGGGGATGCTAAACTCACAAAAGGATATCGCTTACCCGCACGCTTCGTCATCCACACCGCAGGCCCCGTATGGCAGGGAGGCAATCGCGGAGAACCGGAACTCTTAGCCCAATGTTACCGCAAGTGTATGGAAATCGCGATCGAGCAAAAGTTCGACAGTATCGCATTTCCTTGCATTAGCACCGGCATTTACAAATATCCCAAGGATCTAGCAGGTGAGATTGCAGTCAAAATATGCTACGAAGAAATGCAAAAAAATGGCGCTCCTCAAAACATAACTTTTTGCTGCTTCGATTCGGAGAATCATCAGGTTTATGAGAGAATTGTAGCAGTTCTCAGGCAGAAAGGGTATCTGAAAAATGATTCCAGAAATGAAAACCTATTTAGCAGCGACTGACATTATTGATCGCGATCATCTCGCAATTTTAGCACTTGCTCAGAAGATAGCATCAAAACATCATACATCAAAGGCGATCGCCCAATCTTGTTTTGAGTGGGTTAGAGATGAAATTCGCCACAGCTACGACTATCAGATGAATCCCGTCACCTGTCGCGCATCCGATGTACTGGAACACAAAACAGGTTATTGCTTTGGGAAAAGTCACTTATTAGCAGCATTGCTCAGGGCTAACAACATTCCCGCAGGTTTTTGCTACCAAAGATTGAGCATTGATGACAAAGGTGCGCCCTACACATTGCACGGTTTTAATGCAGTTTACTTGCCAGAAGTTGGATGGTATCGCGTCGATGCAAGAGGCAACCGCAAGGATGTTAACGCTCAATTCACACCTCCGACAGAGCAATTAGCATTTAAAATTCAATTTCCAGAAGAAGCAGATTTTCAAACCATTTTATCTGAGCCGCTTCCAGTAGTTGTAGAGGCTTTACAAAATCACAGTACATGGGATGAATTGCTGCTCAACCTTCCCGACGTTTCTCTAGAATCGGCGCAGAAATACGGCCTGGCGATCGCCCACCTCAATGGTCACAGAGACTATGCGACTCAACGAATCCGCGCGATCGCTGACAATACTTAAAGGCTATGTAGGGTCCGTCAGACATCAAGATTTTCGGGCGTATTTTCAGGTTTTTGCCTGACGCACCCTACCGATTACTCGCGATGTCGCTCGGATTGGCAGCAGCTAGGGTTCTGCGGTAGAATTATACTCATGTAGCAAGGGGCTTAAAGCCCCTTGTCCGAGTTCCTACACACTATGCAATGGAATATCTAATTTTTAGAGAAGCGGATC
Source organism: Microcoleus sp. N9_A2 (assembly GCF_036701775.1). Classification (NCBI taxonomy): domain Bacteria; kingdom Bacillati; phylum Cyanobacteriota; class Cyanophyceae; order Oscillatoriales; family Microcoleaceae; genus Microcoleus; species Microcoleus sp. N9_A2. The sequence continues at coordinate 200,169 of NZ_JAUBRH010000006.1, forward strand.
GAGATGACATACAGGCGATCGTCAATATTCACAATTCTCATGCGCGCAGTCAAAATACGTCTATCGAACGCGGCTTTTTGCTAACACAAATTACTGAAGATGAGATTGTCAAAAGCTTAAATAATTCATGCAGATATTTTGTCGCAGCTAAAGCCGATGGCGAAATTCTGGGATTTGTGGCTATATCACAACCCAAAATATCTGATGAAATCTTGGATAAAATCATCTGGAAAGATGAGGCTTTTAAGAAAAGAGTCACAAGCGATCGGCATTTTTATCTCGAAAGAGTAGCAACAAAGTTAGATTGGATGGGTAGAGGTGTTGCTCAATTTATGTATAAAGAAATTTATCAAGTTTTTCCAAATTCATTTATTTCGCTATTTATTGTTACCCACCCATAGCTAATAGTCGTTCCCTAATGTTTCACCAAAAGCATGGATTTGAACAAATAGGAACTTTGCAAATTGACCTATTTCTAGATTTAGAAAATTATGAATGTATTGTGATGTTTAAAGAAACTTGAATTTATCATGAGTGAGTCTCCCAGCCGAAGCCGACATCAATCCAGCCTAACAGGAATTCCCAGAAGCGAGGGAACAGTTATCTCCGCGAATTGCCATCTCAAATAAGCTCGATCTAACTCCATTGGCGGCTGCGATACTTCGCCTGCCCGCAGTAAAAATCTTTTTTTCCCCAAACAAAAAGCGCCCCTATTACTAGGAGCGCTGTTTGTCAATCTCAGACTAAAACTTAGCCATTGATA
>NZ_JAUBRH010000086.1:0-21054 GCF_036701775.1 Microcoleus sp. N9_A2
TCGTTGAATCACCCTTATTTTCGCCTGGTTTAATTGATTTTATACTACCCCCTCGTAAAAAACCTACACCTGTCAGGAATGCCAGGGGGGGTCAGTTTGTGCTAGTAGATTTTGGAGTTGCTAAGCACATTACCGGTCTTTCTGAGGCGCAAACTGGGACGATAACTGGAACTGCGGGCTATGCGCCAATCGAACAAATTCGCAGTGGCAAGGCGTATCCAGCGAGCGACCTTTACAGTTTGGGTGTTACCTGCATTCACCTGCTGACTGGGGCGGTGCTGAATGATTTGTTCGATGCTTTGGAATGCAAATGGATTTGGCGATCGCACTTAGCGCAAAAAGGCATCAAAGTCAGCAAAAAATTAATAAGTATTTTAAACAAATTGCTCAAAGATTCAGTAAGAGAGCGATATCAATCCGCTGCTGAAGTGCTGCAAGACTTAGTACATTTCGGGCAATATCCCCGTTCTCAAATCGCTTATAATTATCGACCCAAAATAGCTATTAATTCGGCAGTAACTAACTTGCAGCAAAATAGATCAACCGCCGTCTCTGTCGCGCCGCTCCACAAGATTCACGTTGCAACTGCTGCCCCTAGCAACCATAAATTATTGTCTCGTAACTGGCACTGCGCCTGCATTCTTCACGGTCATTCAGGCTCGGTTAATGCTGTTGTAATTAATCCTCAAGGCAATATTATTGCTAGCGCCAGCGACGATAAAACAATTAAGCTGTGGAACCTGCACACCGGTGAATTGATTCATACTTTTTTCGGCCATTCTGCAACGGTTGATGCTGTGGCTATCAGCCCGGACGGGAGAATGCTGGTTAGCGGCAGTTTTGACAGAAAAGTTATTGAGTGGAAGCTGGATAAAAAGGCGATGATTCGCGAGTTTTACAGCGATTACGGTTCGCCCTACAGTCACCGGTACGGCTCCGTATATTCGGTGGCTTTTAGCTGTGATGGAGGCGCAATTGCGAGTGCTAGCGGCGACAAGAGTATTAAACTGTGGAACCAGCACAACGGAGCTTTGGTGCAAAAACTTTCGGGACATTCTGACAAGGTTTTATCTGTGAGTTTCCGCCCTCAAAGTATGATTCTGGCGAGCGGTAGTGCGGACAAAACTATTAAGATTTGGCGTGTAGGTATTGCGGAGAGTGTACGGACTTTTGTGGGTCATTCGGATTGGGTTTATGCGATCGCCTTTAGTCAAGATGGCAAGACGATTGTCAGCGGTAGTGCGGACGCTACGCTAAAATTGTGGAATGTCGATACAGGGGAATTGATTAATACTTTGAACGGGCATTCTGACGCGGTTATTTCGGTGGCGATTAGTCCCGATCGCTCTATTGTGGCTAGCGGCAGCCGAGATGGTACGGTTAAACTGTGGAACTTGCAAACAGGCGTATGTTTGTGCAGTTTGGTTGGGTGCAATCCGGTGGCTTTTAGTCCTGATGGTCAAACTTTAGTCACCGGTGGGGATGGCGACGAGGTGTTAGTTTGGCGGGCGTTTGTTTAGTTGGGCGAGATAGTTGAGATACTGGGAAATGCGATCGACCTCCGCGTCAAGTAAACGACTGGCCCAAGAATGTATGTTAAGTTGCGATCGCACTTCTCGAAACACCGCAGCATCCCCGCGATTGTCGAGAGGGAAAACCCAAGCATCAAATCCCGCCGACTTGAGACGGCTAACAGCGCCCTCGCCATCTTGTACCCACAACTGACGGTTGATGCGAAGCGGTTGACAGGAATATTCACCGACAACGATTCCCCCGACAGAAACGCTAGCATCCTCTCCACGATTGGAAAGTTCTTGCAAAATAGCTTTCAGGGAATTGAGATTTTTCGTATCTTGCACCTGCGGCGGTGTAAGCTTGACAATCACCATTTCTATAACTTGCACTGGTTTTGTCGATCGGGCAAAGTTGACTGGTTGCGCCGCCCAAGAATTTTGTGTTTCCGGTTGCGCCGCCCAAGAATTTTGTGTTTCCGATGGCGCCACCCAAGAATTTTGTATTTCCGGTTGGGCCACCTCGATTTCCTCTGTAACCTCTGGTTTTTCTACAGGCTTTGCAGTGTCTACAATTATCTGAATTTCCTCGCCATCTTTCTCGATTTTCCCACTAATTAGCAAGATCGCATTTTCTACCATGTAAGGTTTCAGTTGTTCGTAAGCCTTGGGAAACACAACAGCTTTGATTTGATGTGTCAAATCTTCTAATTGCAAAATTGCCATCGCATCGCCTTTTTTCGTCACTACCATTTTGATAGCATTGAGCATGACAATAACCGATACTTTACCCTTTTTATCGGCTAACTGTGCCAGAGTCACAACATCTGGATCTTGATTAGATTCAAGCAGAAACTTGAGGGGATGTTCTGATACATAAAAACCCAGTAATTCTTTTTCTAAACGCAATTTTTCCTGTGTATCAAAATTTTTGACAGTCTTTGATTTTGGTGCAGACTCAAATTTATTCGCCGACTTATCAAAGCTATTTTCACCTAACAAGTCAAACAGATTACCTTGACCACTTTCTCGATCTTTTTTGCGGTCTTGGGCCCATTTCATCACCCCTTCGAGGTCGTTTACCAATTGCTGGCGGTTGGGATCGATTTTGTCAAAAGCACCACACTGAATCAAGGCTTCTAGGGCGCGGCGGTTGACAGAATGTAAATTTACGCGATCGCACAAATCCGGCAGCGACTTAAACTTACCCCCTTCTTGGCGCGCCTCCAAAATATTTTCAATAGCCCCCTCACCCACATTTTTAACCGCCGAAATTCCAAACAAAATTTTATGTCTTTCGGCCTTTGTCATCTCTGTAGGAAGCGGCGTAAAAGTAAGTTCAGAGCCATTAATATCAGGGGGCTCAACGTCAATCTTCAGCTTGAGACAATTAGCAATATATCTCTGTACCTTCTCCTGATCGCCTCTGTTAGCAGTCAGCAGTGCAGCCATGTATTCTACAGGAAAATTTGCCTTTAAATAAGCAGTTTGGTAAGTGATATAGGCATAGGCCATTGAATGGGATTTATTAAAACAATATTCGGCGAATTGTAGCATTTGTCCGAACAACTCTTCGGCAACTCTTTGAGTGACACCATTTTTAGTTGCCCCATCAATAAATGTTTCCTTTTGCTTCTGCATTTCATCAGCCTTCTTCTTGCCCATTGCGCGGCGCAGCAAGTCAGCTTGACCTAAAGAATAGCCCGCCAAATCTTGAGCCATCCGCATAATTTGCTCTTGGAAACAAAGCGTTCCATAGGTTTCTTTTAAAATTGGTTCTAACAACGGATGGTCATATTTAACCACCTCTCTACCGTGTTTGCGATCGATAAATTGTGGAATCAAACCAGCATCCAGCGGGCCGGGACGATAAAGCGCCAGAATAGAAGAAATATCATCCAGACAGGAAGGTTTAATTTTTTTTACTACATCCAGCATCCCAGAAGATTCTAGCTGAAAAATACCTTCCAAATCTCCTTTTTCTAAGAGTTGATAAGTTTTTGCTACATCACCTGGTAACTTGTTGTTCCTAGTAAATGTCTCTTGAGCTCTGCGTTCAATATCAGAAGGTAAGGCTTCGGCATCGATAATTATATCTTGCGTTTGCTTAACATACTCGACTGTTTTTTGGAGAGTTGTTAAATTTTTAAGTCCCAGAAAATCCATCTTCAGCAACCCCAAAAATTCCAAGTCTTCCATGAAATATTGGGTAATCACAGCACCATTGTCATTTTTTTGCAATGGTACAATTTCATCAAGGGGTTGGGAAGAAATGACCACACCGGCCGCGTGAACGCCATAGGTTTTGTTAGTTCCTTCAATGCGAATTGCCATGTCAATCCACTGACGCACTGGAACTTCGGTGCCAGTTTCTGCATTTATGCAAATTGTATTTTCGTAGTTGTCTTTAAAATCCTGTGCCGGTGTTCCCTCGGAAATCATCACTTTGAGTTTTTCCGGTTTCCCCCGCGACACGGGAATCATTTTTGCCATTTCGTCGGCTTTTTTGTAGGGAATTCCTAGCACTCTAGCAACATCTTTCAAGACAGCTTTTGATGTCATTCTGTTGAAAGTAATAATTTGTGCTACGCGGTCTGTGCCATATTTTTCCGTAACATATTTAATCATATCGTCGCGTCTTTCTATGCAAAAATCGCTATCGATATCTGGCATAGATTTACGTTCGGGATTGAGAAATCTCTCGAACAGCAATCCGTGGTGTACGGGGTCTATGTTGGTAATGTTGAGGACGTAAGCAACTAAAGAACCTGCCGCAGAACCACGTCCTGGCCCGACGGGAATATTGTTGTCTCTAGCATATTTCATGTAGTCCCAAACTACTAAAAAATATTCAGAAAACCCCATCTGCTGAATCATTTTTAGCTCATATTCTAGTCTTTGTTTGTAGACTGGGGGGATTTCGTTTCTGGTGCGGCTTTTGAGGCGTTCTAATAGTCCTAGCCAAGATATTTCTTCTACATAGGTATCGGCGGTATGTTCTGGGGGAATTGGAATTGTGGGAATTCGCGCTTCTCCTGTTAGCTCGTATCTTGATACTTTGTTTGCTACTTCTAGGGTAGTTTCGATCGCCTCTTTGATGGTTTCGTCGTCCAAATGGTCTCGAAACAGTTGCGCCATCTCGTCAGCGGACTTAAGATATTCTGTACCGCTGTAGCGCATCCGCTTGTCTTCTTCAATCAGTTTGTTGGTGTTGATGCACAGCAAAGCATCGTGGGCTTCTACGTCGTTACAAGAAATATAGTGAGAATCGTTAGTGGCGATTATTTTTATATTGAATTCGCGGGCAATTTTGACGATTTCCACATTTACCATCCGGTCTTCTTGGGAACCGTGGTCTTGAATTTCTATATAGTAGTCATCCCCAAATACTTCTTTATACCATTTGGCAACTTCGCGCGCTGTATCTAGCTTGTTTTGTAGAATCATCTGGGGAACTTCGCCACCCAAACAAGCACTGGTGACAATTAAACCTTCGGAGTATTGTTTGAGTAGGTCTTTGTTGATGCAGGGGCGGGCAAAAATACCTCGTTCTGGCATTCCCTTTAAGTGGGAAATTGTGGTGAGTTTGACGAGGTTTTTATAGCCTTGGGTATTTTTGGCTAAGACAACTTGATGGTATTTTCTTCTACCTCTAACTTTGACTTCGATGTCGCCGTTGACGACGTACATTTCGTTGCCAATTATGGGCTTGATGTTTTTATTTCGGCAAACTTTGATGAGTTCGATCGCGCCGTACATCACTCCGTGGTCTGTAAGGGCGATCGCGGGCATCCCTAATTCTACCGCCCGCTCGGCGAGCTGCTGTAGCTGAGAAGCGCCATCTAGGAGGCTGTAATCGCTGTGAATGTGCAAACCAACGAAGGACATGGCGATTTGAGATTTTAGCTTTTAGTTTTTAGACTTTCGATTGTACACTATTGCCGTTGAGAAAGATAAATTGATTTTTTATTTTACAGCATCGGTAACGTACAAAAACTGGTTTTTTGAACGAAATATATAGGTTTGAATGCTATATTTTAGATCGAAAAACCGATTTTTACCACAGGTGCAACATCTCACAGAAGAAGTCGGTAATTTAATAGCTAATTCTGTAGATTTGCTTACAAATTTGCTTGTTTCAAATAATCTTCTAAATCTTTAACGCGCTGCTGTGTAACTTTTGCTCTGCAAGAAATGTAGACAGGAGTCGCCAAAGTACCGCCTTCAAAGTGTCCGGCTTCATAGCTGCAAGTTTCATCGCGAAACTTGAGCCAACTACGCTGTGCAACCGTCAATCTTTGCTGCTGTTTGCTGTTGAGTTTGGCCCGAAGTTGCTGATATAATTGATTGAGCTTGGTGTCTGCTGCTTTGAACTCTTGACTAGAACACATATTCATGTCTAGCGTGGTTTGAGGACTTTTACAGTTAGGCTGTTGGGCGATTTCTTGGAAATTATTGCTGGCTTTGCTCTCCTGCAATAATCCGCCTGCTAACACGAGGGAAATTGTTGTAAATGTTGCCCAAAAAGTGCTATTTTTCATTGACTTGATACCTCTTTTAATCTTGAATTTTCTCTGCTGCTTGAGCCGATCGCCAAATCCACCAAGCCGCCGCCCACAGAGTAAAATTGCCGATGAGAGTCATCGCTGCTTGCAGGGTAACGATCCATTCTAGGGCTGGGGAGTTGTCAAAATAGTGCCAAGTGCAGGCACACATAGCGCTGACTAGAGCAGGCAGCATTCCGGCGGAAAGGGCCCACCAAGCTCGGTTTTGAGTGACTTCGCCGTAAGTCCAAATTAACCAGATGGCCGCAATCCACTCGACGACGCTAGAGATGTGAATAATCCAGGTGGGAATTGACAAAGCGTGCATTTTTTGTATTCTAAAATAACAGAGAACGGGGAAGATAAAATATGTATTTATTTGTTTAAGACTGTTAACTGTTGACTTTTAACTGTTGACTGTTGAGGGCGGGCACGGGGGCACCGCCCCTACCTGTTAACTGTTAAAATATTTTACGGATCGACCGCAACAATTAGATATTGTAATACTTAGATTCCCCATTATAAACCAAGAGTAGAAATGCGAGCAATTTTGTGCGGCTATTACGGTAAAGGCAACGGTGGCGACGAGGCGCTGTTGGCATCGCTACTGCAAATGTTACCAGATGGGGTGACGCCGATCGTCCTGTCTGGAAATCCTGTCGAGACAAATCAGCGGTACGGGGTAGCTGCGCGCGATCGGATGAATGCGTTTCAAGTTCTCGAAGCACTCCGCACCTCCGACGCGCTAATCTGGGGAGGCGGCAGTTTAATCCAAGACGCTACCAGCATTTTCAGCCCTTTCTATTATGGGGGTTTAATGGGACTAGCGCAACAAATGGGCTTAAAAACAGTTGCTTGGGCCCAGGGAATTGGGCCTTTAAATCGAGAGATTACCCGCAAATTATCTCAGCGTTGTTTTGCTGGATGCACCGCCGTCAGCGTGCGGGATAAAGGCTCAGCTACCTTACTTGCAGATTGGCAAATTCCGTTCACTTTAGCGCCCGATCCCGTGTGGGCTTTAGAGAATTCCCCCGTCTCCGGTTTGTGGAATTTACCAGCGCCCAGAGTTGCAGTTTGTTTGCGTTCCCATCCTACATTAACTCCCGCCAGATTGTCAATTCTAACTCAAGCTTTAGTTGACTTTCAAAAAGCAACCAGAACCTTAATTTTACTGCTACCTTTTCAAGCATCTCGCGACTTAGAAATTGCCAAGCATTTGCACGAAGCTCTGCCGAAACGAAGTGAGATACTTAGTTTAGACGATCCGAGAAAATTGAAAGGACTATTCCGGGGAGTCGAAATGGCGATCGGGATGCGCTACCACAGTTTAATTATGGCAGCATCGGAAGAATGCCGCTGTTTTGCCCTCAGCTACGATCCCAAAGTAACTCAATTGATGGATGAGTTAGAAATGCCGGGATATGTATTATCAGAATTGCCAGAAGATCCCTATTTAATCAGCAAAATCTGGATCGAACACTACGCCAGCGGCGACGCACTATCGCCAGAAAGGATAAAATTTATTGTAGGGCGAGCGCTCTTTCATAAAGAAGTATTGCAAACCGCGCTCATGCAGTCTTAGCAAGAGGTAAAATACCGTGACAGTCAGTACAGCCGACTTAAAAATTACCTGGGAAAAATTGCCAGACGATTTCATTTTAGACGAGGAACCTGTGGGAAATATCGACCAACCGCTACTCGCCGCAGCCTTGCGCGAAATCCTAGAAATCGCGGGATTAATTTTAGAACATATCTTAATTGCCTCAAATATGGGTGTTTGCGCTACATTAAACGGCAAGCTAGTTATCAAAGCCCCCGATTGGTTTTATGCCCGCAACGTCCAGCCGTTGGTGGCTCCAGGAATTCGTCGCAGTTACACCCCAAACTTAGAAGGAGAAATACCCGATATCGTCCTAGAGTTTTTATCAGCTAATCACTACGACGAATATTCAAGTAAACCAACTTTACCCCCCGGAAAATGGTTTTTTTACGAGCAAATACTTCGAGTACCAATCTATGCTATTTTTGAACCTGCGGCAGGATTGCTAGAAGTGTATCGGCTGAATTCATCAGGAAGATATGAAGTACAGCAGCCGGATGCAAACAATCGTTATTGGATTGCAGGAGTTGGGTTATTTCTGGGCGCTTGGTACGGGACAAAAGCCGAAAGAACCGGATATTGGTTGCGCTGGTGGGATGAAAGCGGAGAGATGTTATTGTGGGGAGCAGAGATGGTAGAAAGGGAAAGGCAGCGATCGGAAAGACTAGCCGCACAATTAAGAGCAGCAGGGATTGAACCAGAAGCCTAATGCAATAATGAGCAATTAAAAATAGTCCCTCTGCAATTTTTAATCGCTCATTAATTAAAAAGTATTAGACAAGATCGCAAAAATCAATATTTATCTGCCTTCATCAACGGTTAAAAACTACATTCAGGAGACATCAAAATTGGGAAGAGTTAGAGTTCGGGAACACGTAAATCCCCTATCCATGAGATATCGAACATCCGCCACTGCGCCGGACTGGACTAAAATCTATGCGGACTTAAATTTACCGCTGCATCTAGATATCGGCTGCGGTAGAGGAAGGTTTTTGTGGCATATGGCGCAAATCCAAACAGATTGGAATTTTCTCGGATTAGAAATTCGGGAACCTCTGGTAGATGAGGCGAATCTGTGGCGCGATGAAAAAGGCTTGACAAATTTGCACTATTTATTTTGCAATGCGAATAGTTCCCTGAAGCCAATTTTAGAAACTTTACCCGCTGGTATTTTGCAGCGAGTCAGCATTCAATTTCCCGATCCGTGGTTCAAGAAAAAGCACCACAAACGGCGGGTAGTACAGCAGGAATTAGTCAGCGAGTTGGCTACTTATCTGGCTGTTGGCGGTGAAGTGTTTATTCAATCGGATATTGAGGAAGTAGAAGTCGAAATGTGCGATCGCTTTTCATCTCATCCCAGTTTTCAGCGTCAAAATGGCGGGGAATGGCTAGCAGAAAATCCCCTACCCGTTGCTACGGAAAGAGAAATTGCTACTCAAAAACGAGGCGAACCAGTTTATCGAGCACTGTATCAAAAATAATGCTCGCTTTTGCAAACTCCCCTTGGTAATAAATGTTATAAATTACATCTTGCACCTTTTTTAGGAACAGGCAAGATGCCTGTTCCTAAAAACTTAATTTTCTTGTAGAACGGGCATCTTGCACCTTTGTTAGGAACAGGCAAGATGCCTGTTCCACAAAACTTAACTTTATTGTGGAACGGGCCGGAGAACCCGTTAATAAAATAATTATTTCTAACTTAAACCCAAGACGGCAGCCACATCCGAATTTTCCATTCCATTTGCGACAAAGGCAGTCCCAAATAGATAGGCATCCAGAAAATAAAAGCACCCACAACCAGAAAAATAATTGTTACCCCCATCCCTCGGAGTCGAGTTTGAGGGCTGTGCAGCCACCTGTCAACCCACCAAGCAAGTGCTAAAGCTGCAAACACAGAACAGCCCATATAATGGTACAAAAATATGCAGCGAGTCACCTTCACCCAAGGCAGCAAATTAGCGGCCCAATTAATTATTAAATATAACGCCAGCCACATTTCAGCAGTCGGCGGAAACAAAATCGGCCGCTGCTGTTCTATCGTGTCAACAGAAGCCTCGCTGCGCGTTTGCTGCCACACCAAAATCCGATGAACTAAAACTCCTATTACTAGCAATAAAGCTAAGGTTGACAGCCACCAAAGCAATGGATTTCCCATTGCGTGAACGTCAAAAGTTGCCTGAGTTACACCTTCAGGTAAAGGTGGCAAAACCGGATCTGGTTGGGCATTGCTGCTAGCAGTTTTGTAGAAGTAAACTATGGGGCGCAGCATCAAAGGCCAACTGTACCACGTGGAACAGTAAGGATGCACGTCGGGCCCGCTTTTAATCCGCTGGTGATAAGTCAAAATTTCCGTTTGCATCTGCCAGAAATTGGGAGTTGGATTAAAGTGGAGGTGAGGAATCCAAGAGATGCTGTAAACTAGAATAGGAATAATAGCTAGACTCAAGCAAAGTTCTATAAAATTGAGTTTAGTCAGTTTTTGTACGGGACTTTCGGCAGGAATTAAAGGTGAATCTACCTCGCGGCTTTGTTCTTCATTTCCTCTGTTACCCTGGATAAAACGAACTGCCCAAGCACAGATTAAAATTAGATAAGTACCGAAAAGAAACCATAATCCGTTCCATTTGATAGCCGCAGATGCGCCGAAACCTATTCCGGCGAGTACCAGCCAAAGCCAGCGCTTTTTGCCTTCTGCTTCTACGGATTTTAAAATAAATAACTGACCTAAAATTCCCAACAAAACTAGATAAATGTTGTTCAGCGCGTAGCGAGACTCCACTAAAAATAGACCGTCGCAGGCGGCAAACAAAGCAGCAATAAAAGCAAAGGTGCGGCGCGGAACTAGCTGATAAGCCAGGGCTCCGACAACTAGGGGAATAAAGGAGCCTGTGAGTGCATTCAGCCAACGGTAATCCCAAGGGGAAAGCAGGGAGCCAGCCAGACTGTTGACGGCTGTTTTGCCGAAGGGCAGGTGAGTGCCGATCGCAATCCCGATCGCAATTATGTACTGACTCAGAGGCGGGTGGGCGTTGAAAAAAGGAGTTTTTGTGAGATAATCGTTGGCAAATTTCGCGTAATAAACTTCGTCAAATACTAGAGTGTTAAATCTCTCTAGTTGCCAAAAGCGTAGAGTTAAGGATAGGAGAAAAACAGCGAACATTCCTAAGCAAAAAACTAAAGTAGATCTGTTGAATTGTTTTTTGTTGATTTTCATAAAACAGCAGTAAATAGTAAATGCTAGATTTGAGGGCGATCGCTAATTTAAAAATATTGAATAGGGAATAGCGTAACAATTATAATTATGACTTTTCATACCCATTAAAAAAAATAATGCAACTGTAGGCCCGTACTCCCAACCTTGATAGTCATCAGTCATTCCCTATTCTTTAATCTACAATCTTTCGACTGAGCGCTAACGCCGAAGTCTAAATTGTCAAATGGTACAACCTTTGCTGTGGCCAACCCGATCGCACGCCCGCCCACGAAAACTAATCTAACATTATACCCAAAAAAAAGCGGCTCCGCTTGTCGCAGAGCCGCCGTCACAGAGGATGAGAAATCAAAACTTAACGCACAGCGCCCTGTACTGAAGGTGATTCAATTGTTTTCATGAAGTACAGCTTCACTAATTGCCAGCCGTTCGACAGATACAAAGGCAATTTTTGGAATAACTGCAAGAATTTCGGAGTATTAGAAGCAACAATTGCTGTCAACTGCTGATTGTTCTTGAGGCAAACATCCAGGCGTTCATAAAATTCTGGATTGTTCACGTCGAGCATGACGGGGAATACGCGGCCTGCTGTTTCGTTCGTCTTTTTAATCACTTCAATGTCGTATTCGCGAGCATCTAGTCCGAGCGATCGATAAAAACCACCGCGCTGGATATCATTGAGATACATTGTCGCGAATACCGACAGCAAGAAGAAACGGCACCACAGCTTAGCGCGCCAATCGTTCAGCATTTGAGGCTGAGCTCTCATCACCGCATCGAAGAAATCTCCGTGGCGGTTTTCATCCTGACACCAATTTTCAAAGAATCGGAAAATTGGATAAATCTGGTCTTCAGGATGCGCTTTCAAGTGCTGATAAATCGTGATGTAGCGCCAATAACCGATTTTTTCGGATAAGTAAGTGGCGTAGAAAATAAACTTCGGCTTAAAAAATGTGTAACTGCGGCTCTTTGTCAAGAAACCCAAATCTAGGGACAAACCAAAGTCCGACAGCGCTTTATTTAGGAATCCGGCGTGTCGCGCTTCATCGCGGGACATCAGCAAGAAACCTTCGGCGAGTACCGGATTTTTGTCTTTGAGCTTGCGTGCCAATTCTTTGTAGAGCAAGAAGCCGGAAAACTCAGCGGTGCAAGAGCGTTCGAGGAATTCAATGAATAACTTGCGCTTTTCGCCGTCGATGTGTTCCCAAGATTGATCGAACTCGGCATCCCGCACGAAGTGGGTTTTGTTGTAGTCAACGCGGAACTCTTTGATAATTGCTTCGAGTTCGGCTTCATTTACCGAGATGTCCATTTTGGCCATCTCGTCAAAGTCTGTTGTGTAAAATCTCGGCGTGAGAATAGTTTCTTTGGCTGGGGTTTTCGCTTCTTGCTGTTCTGCAAAAGCTGGTTTTTTGAGGGAATCTACCATATGTTTATTGGATTTTTGCTTATAATTGCTCGCTCGTTTGAGGTATCGGAAGGGGCGATCGCCCTTGTATCTCCTACCAGCGCTGTGCGGCGCACTTTGGCGCTTTGTGTGGCATCCAGGTCAAAGCTGCTTAAATTTCCACGCCCTCCAGTTTACCAAGCTCTCGGCCCCGAAAATATGTTGCTGGCGTTAAGAATTGCTACGCAAAATTACTCATGGGCATGGGCATGGGGCATGGGGCATGGGCATGGGGCATGGGGCATTGGGCATGGGGCATTGGTAGTAAATAACCAATAACTTCGGACAATGCACAAATATCTGCTGGTGTCAAACTGTTCAAACACCAGATAGAAAGTACAAAATGTATAGAGGGACTCCAATTCTTAGAATAATCAGGCAGGACGGTCATAAAATGAGCAATTTAGGTGTTAGTTACCTGTTATGGGCTGCTTGTTTTTTCGGCCCCTTCGGACTCCACCGTCTCTATAACGGCAAGATTGCCACGGGTTTGCTGTGGCTGTGTACCTTTGGGTTATTTGGGTTCGGGCAATTGTTTGACTTGCTGCTGCTACCGAACATGGTGGACGAACACAATGCCAGTCTCAGGGGCAAGCTCGGCGTATCTCCCCAAGGTATACCGCTATCTTCCACCAGCGGGGCGATCGCCGCGACATATCCCAAGCAAACTCCAGACCAGTTAGGGGTTAAACTCCTGAAGGCAGCTTATACCAAAAACGGAAGATTATCTGTCACCCAAGGGGTGATGGCAACCGGCGCTACTTTTGCTGAAGTGGAAGAGGCTTTCACGGCAATGCTCAAAACGGGTTATGTGAGTATCGAGAACGATGCCGTAACTGGCGTCGTGATCTACCACTTTCACGAACTTTAGCTGCTGCGGGTGCGTTACCTAGGGGATTTTGTCTATTTTTCCAGAAGCTAATCGCGCTCCGCACCCTACTACTTGATATTGCTGGCCCAGCAGTTGTTGCGGTTTTTCGAGTAAGCATTGCTGGCAAAATCGGCTAGAATGTTTGTTTGTCTATATAAGCAAGCAAAAACTATTTAGCGTCATGGCAGTCCCTAAGAAGAAAACCTCCAAATCCAAGAAGAATATGCGTAAGGCCACATGGAAGCGCAAAGCTGTCGTGGCAGCTCAGAAAGCTCTGTCTCTGGGCAAATCTGTTCTGACTGGGCGTTCCAACAGCTTTGTGTATCCCGGCAATGAAGAAGAGGAGGAAGAATAGAAACGGAATACCGGGCATGGGGCGAACCCGATGCCCGATCGATCAATCCTTTTTTGCTGTTGTTGACACTCCTCGACTATCAGGTACGAGGATTCTTGGTTCAGCGACCCACCTTAAAATTATCTATCCTTGCGGCAATACTTAAACCAAATACCCGTCCGATTGAACCAAGCATCGAGCCTAACTTAGATAACCCCAGAGGGCTTTGTCTCCCCAAGCGTTTGAGAATTACTTCTCACGTTCCCGTGTGCCCCACGGTACATTTAATCTTTATTTTTTGACTTGTCTGGTTTTGGTTTACGTTGGTTAACCTAGCTGTTTTTATTCGTGGCATTCGCTACCCACTAGCCATTATTGTTTTCCGACCAGTCGTTTGAGCTTGGTGTCTCATGTGTATCGGCGGTTACTCTACCTGTGGCATAGTCTTAGTGTACACCCAAATGGGATAAGTTGCCATGAAGACTGAGAGAATCAATATCAGAACGACAAAGCAGTTGAAAGACAAGATTGCTCGGATAGCTCAAAAGCAAGGAGTGCCTGTAGCTGAATTGATTAATGACTATATCAAACAGCTACCTGAACCCCAATAATTAATCAAAGCCGTCCTGGAAGGACGGGGCTTTAAACCCATTTTTCGGTAAAATCAGCATGGCATCGCCAAAGGAATAAAAGCGGTACTGTTGCTCGATCGCTTCTCGGTACAGATCCAACAGCCGAGGCCTTCCAATCATCGCACTTACCATCATCATCAAAGTAGAGCGGGGCAAGTGGAAATTGGTAATCATCCCCTCTACAACCCGCCACTTGTAACCAGGGTAGATAAACAAAGTGGTCGGGCCACAAAAAGGTTGCAAGGAAAAATCGCCACTCGCGGCGGCAGCTCCCTCTAAAGCTCGCACTGCTGTTGTACCCACGGCAATGATCCGCCCGCCTCGGGCTTGAGTTTCCCGGATTTTCTCAACGGTGGCGGGGGGTACTTCCACCCATTCGCCGTGCATTTTGTGAGCCGTCACGTCTGCCACCTCCACCGGGCGAAACGTCCCTACTCCGACGTGTAAGGTGACAAAAGTTTTTTCGATTCCCCGCTGTTCCAAGCGGCTGAACAATTCTTTGGTGAAGTGCAGGCCTGCTGTGGGGGCAGCCACGGCCCCAAGCCGATCGGCATAAACAGTCTGGTACTGTTCCGCTGAAGCTTGGGAATTTTCGATGTAGGGTGGCAGGGGTACGTGGCCGTATTCGTCCAAAAACTTCACCAGATTCTCATCTGTGGGGATGTCAAACTCCAGCAGCCGTCCCCCTGTTGCGTCGTCCCTCTCTATAACTGTTGCAGTCAATCGACGACGATCGGCCATCGTAGCATCGGGAAGGCAACAGCAAGGAGCTGTAGTCGAGTCCTCACAGGCAGGGGCGAGGGGATCAAACTCAATTTTTGCTCCCAACTTTAAACGTTTCCCCGGTTTAACCAAAGCCAGCCAGCAGTTATGCTGCCGTTCTTCCATCAACAATATCTCCACAGCCGGGCCGTTGGGTTTGTGCCCGTAGAGCCTCGCTGGCAGCACGCGGGTGTTGTTCAGTACGAGCAAGTCGCCTGGTTGCAGCAAATCGGGTAAATCCCTAAAAATCCGGTGTTGGTGGCTGCTGGGAGAATCTACAGCCAGCAAGCGAGAACTGTCCCTCGGCACTACGGGATTTTGGGCAATGCGCGAGGGCGGGAGTTCGTAGTCGTAGCCGTCCAAAGACCAGTCCATCTCTGTCATCAAGTGAATTCCTGTGCGATCGATCTGTCAACTATGTAACAAATTGGGTAAAAACCCCCATCCAAAGTCGGGTGCTTTTCCCCTTGTGGTGGCGGGTAGAGTCCGCGACGATAGAGGTATAGCATCAGCTTTGCTCATAAGGCTCATAAGGATCGTTATGGAATATCTCTACTACATCGCCAATACTAGCCTTACTCTGAGAGTCGTGGATTACCTACGCACGGCTCATCATCTTCCCTTGCAATTTATCACTGTTATTCACCAAATTGACGGCTGGGTGGTAAAGGTGAAAATGAGCCAATATTTAACTCCCGAAATGCACGGGGATTTTCGGGCTTTTATGAACGAACTCGGGATTCCTTACGATCCTGAAATTCGCTTGCAAATGGCGCTTTGGAGTTTGGAAACCGGACAGTCGCCACTGAGCGTGATGCGCCGCTACCAGGTGGCAGTGGTTTGTCACGGCAGCCCTGACCGCAAAGAAATTGAAGCGTTTCGCCAGCAGTTTGTCAAAGGTCTCGGATATTGCCCGGAAACTCTGGCCTAGATTGCTACGCATATAAATTAACTGTGATGACAGAACAGGAGAGGGAGAGAAGGGAAAGCGGGAGAAGATTTAACGCTTTTTTCAGCTCCGTTAAAGCTCAAGAGAGAAATGCGCGACAGCCTAGGCAAGTTAACAATTAAAAATTACCTAGTGGCATTGCTTTGAGATTTTACCCTCTAAATTTTAATTATATATTTTTAATTGCTAAAAGCCGAGGGAATGTATTCTTGCAGGGTGAGTCGGTAGTTTCCTGCAACGGCAGATTGAGAGTTCGCTGCTGTTAATGGTGGTAATATTTGCTTTGGGTTTTGTTGTGAAGGTTCGCACCTGACTAAAGCGACATCAAAGCGACAATAATTATTCGCTAAATCTGGATGAGTGCTTAAAAATATTTCTGCTGTTTGCCAAAGTTTGGCTTGTTTTGTGGTAGTAACAGCCAACATTCCACCAGCATCCCAATTTCCCGGGCGGCGAGTTTTCACCTCTACAAATGCTAATGTTGGGGAGGTGTGATTGGGAAGACCTCGGTTTTTTGCGCTTTCTTCATCTCTTCCGAGTGCGATGATGTCAATCTCTCCCCAGCGACAGTGCCACTGCCGGTGCAGGATTTCCCAGCCTTGCTGCTGCAACCAGTCGGCGACTAAGTTTTCTCCCAATGTGCCGATATCCCGAGAGTTTGGGGATTGGGGGGAATTGGAGTGGGCCGTCGCTAACGGGGGATTCCCTACGGGATAGCTACGCTTGACGCGCTTTCTGGTAGAATTCAATTCTGGACTGTCACGACTGCCCATTAGCTTGAACTTGTATGATGATTTCTCGAATTCGCCAACATATTTATACTTTCTTGCTGAGTTTTGTTATTTTAGCAGTAATTGCCGCTGGGGCGATCGGCATTAATCCCGCACCTGCTTTCGCTTTGGATCACGACAAAGAAATCCTAGTCGGCGCTGATTTTACTGGCAAAGTTCTGACTGACGACAGTTTTAATAAAGCTAATCTTCGCAACAGCAATTTTACCAATGCAGATTTGCGCGGCGTCAGCTTTTTTGCAGCCAATCTGGAAGAAGCGAATTTAGAAGGCGCGAATTTTACAGGTGCGACTTTAGATTTGGCTCGCATGATGAAAGCAAATTTAACTAATGCTATCCTTGAGGGTGCTTTCGCTTACAATACCAGGCTGGAAGGAGCTATCATTGACGGTGCAGATTTTACTGAGACACTGCTGCGAGACGATATGATAGAAAAACTTTGTAAAGTGGCAAAAGGTACTAATCCGGTGACAGGGAGAGATACTCGCGAAACTCTTTTTTGCGACTATTGATATCAGGTTTGTTGAATTAACCACAATACTTGTAGATACTGTCTTGACCTGTCAAGGGGTAGCGAGTAAATAATTGGGGTCGAAAGGTTTTTGGGATTTTAAAATCCCAAAAGCCAAATGGACCAATTTCCGCATCAAAGCACCAATCACCTGCATTTTGACGCCAGCCACGACCCAATAATCGCTCACTCATAGCTTTGAGTAACGGGTTGTGACGCATCGCCACTACCGCAGGCAGATACAATGCCTTTCGTAGTCGGACATTACCGGTGCAGGACAAACGAGTTTTGCCTTTAACCGAAGTCCCAGAACTGCGTTCACAGGGAGTTAAACCAGCATAAGCGGCTAATTGACGGGCATTGTTGTAATCGGAAACATCACGAATTTCCGCTAACAATACGGATGCCGTCTGTTCACCAATTCCGGGAATTGAGGTCAAAAGGTCACGTTGTTGTTTTAAATGTGGATGTTGGTCAAAATGGTCGCTAATCAGTTTTTTGATCAGTTTTTGTTGCCATGATTAGGTACTCCAAATGTGCAAGGGTAAGCCCAGCAACAGTTGGCGTAGCTGTTTCCAAACGGTTCTGCTCTTGAGTAGCCATTTCTGTGACTGATTCGAGCCGTCGTAACAAAGCTTGTAATTCCTTGACTTCCGGCGCTGTAGGTGTCCATAATGATGGTTTCATTGCCGCACAAAAACGAGCAATTAATGCCGCATCTACGGAGTCAGTTTTAGTTCGTAGAAGTTCGCTTTTGGCAAACCCTTTAATCCGAGCCGGATTGACAATACTGACCTGAAAACCAGCCCCATAGAGGAATTCGGCTAAGGCTTCTCCATAGATGCTAGTAGCTTCCATGCAAGCATGGAGTTCTACTACATTTTGTTGTTTGAGCCAGTTATGTAAACTCTCAAAACCTTGAGTATTGTTGGTAAACTTTTTGGGTTTAGTCGCACGACTTTCGCTCAGTAATAAGACATGAAAGTCTTTTTTACTGATGTCTATACCTAAGACTGTTGATGTCATTTTTAGCTCCAGATGTACTCCGATTTATGAAAGAACGTGACAGGCAATAATTAACTAACCTTGTGAATGCAGGCTTTCCCGACAATGCCGAGAGCCTAAGATACTGTCCAGCTTGGTGCGCCTGTCATCAGTAATGGGAGCTTATCTACACAACAGACTTGTTTAGTCACTCGGGGCGGGCCAACTTCACCGATTGCTGATGTCCTTGAAGAACACTTTCTGCTGTTACAGAACCATTTGCACGAAACTTTCCTTGTTTCTTTAGATTCGCTTTGCTTGTCGGCTCGATCGCTTTGCTTGTCGGCTCGATCGCTTTGCCTGTCGGCTCGATCGCTTTGCCTGTCGGCTCGATCGCTTTGCCTGTCGGTACGAGCAACTGATTGTCGGTACGATCGCCCACTTGTCGGCTCGATCGCTTTGCCTGTGGGTACGAGCAACTGATTGTCGGTACGATCAACTGATTGTCGGTATGATCGCCTGACTCTTTTAAGATACAAGGGGCGGGTTTCACCAACAATCTATCATGTAGACTAACAATCTATATAAACCCGCCCCCACCGGGCGACATAATTTGATGGCGGGTCATTCAACGGACATGATAGGAAAGGCTGGTTAGAGAAAAAACTGGCATTCCTTACTACGAACTGGTTTGTAGTAAGGACTTCATTCCTTAGCCCCAAGGCACGGATGTTAAATCGTAAAAATTAACTTGACGTAGCCGCTCTAATTCCTTGAGCCATTCTTGTTCAGCACAGAATAGTTGGTGATATTCTATAGCCTCTTCGCCACTGCTAGCGGCCTTGGCCTTTTCCCACATATTGAGTGCAATTCGGCGGCGCTTCATGCTAATTATTTGCTCGATACAGGCGAGGGCAGATCTAATGACTAGAGGTGCGCGATAAACGTTTCTTTCTGAGAACTCATTTAAGTGAAATAAATGCGAGATTTGATTTAGTTGATTCGGATATTCAATGAAACTATCTTGCAATTTCAATATTAACTCTGAAGGCGCTACTTGTAAAGACATTTTGTGCAATATTTCTGCATTCACAATCTGATGCCACAAAAATCTGTGGTGAGACAAGCTAAACTGCACGTCTCTAGCTTCTATTGCTTCTCTGACTTCTTGGCGGTATTCGGGACAGTGCAAATAAATCTGCAATAATTGCGCTTCTGCTTCTTCTAAAAGACTGCGGGCTACAGCAGATAAGCTTGATTTTGAGTTTTTGTTTTCGCCGGTTGCACGCTGCTTTTTATATTGTTTGTTCGGCTTCAGCTTGTTTCTAATTAACAGGGGCATTGTTAAAGATTCGTCTTGATTTTGCCGCTTTGCCCAATCGCTGACTACTTGATTTAGCAAGTTTTCGGTTAGCATTTTGGTGAGTCGAGAATCTCCCTTGCTGAGGATTTCGGCGCATTTTTGTAAATAATGCGTTAGCTGATTGTCGTCGGTAATATTGGTTAGTAAATTAATGATTTTTTTTGTGACTTGCTGGGAAGTATCGGCTTGCTTCAAATCTTGATTGACGAGCATTTGTTGCAGTTGCCAATCGAGCCACAACGGAGCATTTTCGAGCAATTCTCGATATTGTTCTGGGGAGTATGTTTTGAGGTATTCGTCGGCATCTTTGCCGTCGGGAATGTTGAGCACCCGCAGTTGCACTTCTCCTTGATAGGCGAGTTTTTCTATTTCTCCAATGGCGCGCGCTGCTGCTTGATTTCCTGCTTTGTCGGCGTCGAAGTTGAGGATAATTTGTTTGGAGTCTGTGTACCGCAATAACTGTCGCACTTGGTTTAAACTCAGGGCGGTGCCGAGGGATGCTACGGCGTTGGAGATGCCTGCGGCGTGCAGTGCGATCGCATCAAAGTACCCTTCTACGACGATCGCGCGATCGGATTTGCTAATGGCTGTTTTGGCTGTATCTAAAGCATATAAGGTTTTGCCTTTGTCGAAAAGTTCTGTTTCGGGAGAATTAAGATATTTTGGTTGTTCGTCGCCGAGAGCTCTGCCGCCGAAACCGATGACTCTGCCTTGGGTGTCGCGAATGGGAATCATGATGCGGTTGCGGAAGCGATCGTAATAACCGCTGCCGCCTGATTTGCGCGGTACAATTAATCCTGCTTGTTCTACTAATTGCGCTGGATAGTTTTTTTGTTCTACTAAATAACTGTAAAGTGCTTCCCAACCTTGGGGTGCATAACCTAGTTGAAATTGTTGGATAGTTTCTTCGCCCAGTTGGCGATCGGATTTGAGATATGCTAAGGGTTCTTCTCCTTGGGTTTGCCGCAAGGCGTGTTCGTAAAAGTTGGCTGTTAGTGCTGAGATTTCATATAGTTGTTCGCGCAGGGAAATTTGGCGCTGCAATTCTTGTCGGTGTTCTGGTTCGACTGTTTTGACTGGTACTTGATAATTTTTAGCTAGTTCTAATACAACTTCGCTGAAGGATCTTTTCTCTAATTCCATGAGGAATTTAAAGGCGTTTCCTCCTGCGCCGCAGCCGAAACAATAGTACATTTGTTTGGCTTGGTTGACGGTAAAACTAGGAGATTTTTCGTCGTGAAAGGGACACAATCCGACGAATTCTTTGCCGCGTTTACGCAGGATGACGCGACCGGAAATAACGTCTACTATGTCGGCTCTTTGTTTGACTTCTTCGATGGTTTCTGGGTGCAGCCGGGGGATTTGCATAGGGCTTTTTTAGGGGGTTTGAAAGTATGTTTATTTTGAGATGGGGAGAGGGCCGGTTTTGTACTCATCTTCTCGCTTGTATGCGAGTGCTCTTAGCTGAACCCGCCCCTTGTATCTTGAAAGAGACAAGCTATCAAACCGCAGACCGCAGGCTGTCGAACCGCAGACACGGTTGT
>NZ_JAUBRH010000087.1:0-19690 GCF_036701775.1 Microcoleus sp. N9_A2
GTGCTTTCTACTTGGAGATGTCTTACGAAGTAGAAGGTAAGCAACACGATTTAGATTACGATCAAGCACTATCAATTGATTTGGGAACCGCTGATAATTTAGCAGCTTGTATTGACACACTCGGTAACTCCTTCTTAATTGATGCTCGCGCCATGAAGGGGATGAATCAACTTTGGAATAAGAAAGTAGCGACTAGGAGAGAAGGAAAGCCCACGGGTTATTGGGACAGTTGGTTAGACCGCGTAACCCGCCAACGCAATCACCAAATGCGCGATGGTGTCAACAAGGCTGCAAAATTAATCGTTGACCATTGTTTAAAATACGGTATCGGTAATCTAGTAATTGGATGGAACCAAGGGTTTAAATCTAATGTTGACATGGGCAAATTGAACAATCAGAAGTTTGTTCAAATGCCCTTAGGGAAATTGAAAGATCGCTTAAAACAGCTTGGCAATTTGCACGGCATTAAGTTCACGGAAACAGAAGAAGCATATACTTCCAAAAGTAGCTTTCTCGATGCAGACTCCCTACCCAAGTATGGTGAAAAACCGCCTGGGTGGAAAGCATCTGGAAAGCGAATTAAACGTGGACTGTATCGTTCGGGTGATGGAACTGTAATCAACGCGGATCTGAATGGGGCTGCCAACATCTTAAGAAAAGTAGCCAGTAAGTTAGGTGTAAAACTTGACCGACTGTGTAGACGGTGTTTGACCACCGTAGCGAGAGTAAAACTTTGGGTGTTACCTAAAGCTGCTTTGTCCGCAGAATCTCAGTGGCTTCAGCCCTGAGAGTGTCAATTTGTGTTCATTTTCTGCAGAATCTGCTCTCCGCGCCTAGCAGCAACTTGTGGCCAAGTCAACTCCAAAGCTCGCTGGCGGGCGGCGGCTCCCATTTTAGCCCGCAAATCAGGAGAATTAGATAGTTGGCGAAGTCCTTCCACCCAGGCGTCAGTATCGTAGGGAGGAAGAATTATGCCGTCAATGCCATCACGCACAATACCGCCTCCTCCCATCGGCGAAGCAAGAATGGGCAAACCATGACCCATTGCCTCATAGATGACGAGTGGGCTACCTTCCTCAAGACTGGGAAAGGCAAAAAAGTCAGCTTCGCGATAGGCAGAACTGTAGTCGAAAGCATGATTAAATTGAACTACATCAGGACGTTTCAGCCAATGACTGCAAGTTTGAGCGATCGCAGGCTCCATCGAGCCAAAAATTGTCAGCGTTCCCTTAATCCCAGCTAGCTCCCAAGCCTTCAAAAGCAAATGAACTCCTTTGCGGACGCAGGCCCAACCCAGGAAAAGGACGTTAACTTCCTCTGAGGGCGGTTTGTGGGATTGATAATTGGGGAAACGCTTAGGCGACCAACCTTCAGTCGTTAAAAGCAGTTTCTCTTCAGGAACTCCGGCTTCTTGAAACGATTTTGCTACTACCGGACTAGGACAAAACAGAAAATCAATTACCTTGAGTTTTTCCTTTTCATCCTGAATACTTTCTGGGGTAATGCCGTGTTGAGGTTCCAATCCCAAGCGAGAGTAAGCATCGTCAAGGATTCTCTTAGCTTGGCTTTCACAACTATTAACTCCCTCCATAAAAATCGGCTTGCTGTGCTTGTTAACGCTCTTTACAGCATCAACTGAGATACCGGGCCACAAGTAGGCTACATCAAAATCTTTGATATCTTTGAGAAAACGCTTCTCTGCCGTGATTTTGGGAAGACTAGGGCTGAAGTAATATAGTCTTGTCAGAAATGACGGAATTGCTTCAACTACATTGGGACCGCGACACGAGCGATCGCAACTCGGGACAACCATGCGAGCCTTCAGCTCTGGGCCTTGCCATTCTTTGCACACTGAAAAAAATACGTCGCTGATTCCTCGGTTAGTGGAATGTATAGGGAATAAGGCAATCAATTTTAACATATAGCGGTTTTTGGGTTTCCGGAGGTATGTAATTAGATCAGAAAAGCTTGACAACACAGGGTTTCGGCGTACCTCATGTTGTTGAGAAAGGCTATAACACAATACGGTTGGGTTAACGCTCTAAGACGAATTTAATCTCACGAATTTACGGGAGATACAGGCATCTTTTAGAAGGTAGATTGTTCAGATCTGAACTGTATTGGGCTATAACATGAATCTTCAAAATTACTCAACGGCGTCAGGATAATTAAGTAGGTCAACCTAATTAAACGTAAAAAGCGATATCGCTGTTTTACTCTCCTGATTTCAAGGTGATAAGTCAGCCTTATTAATATTAAAACCATTGCTCCATAAGGCTTTCCTATCATTCTTTTGGACAAAGGTATCAGTAACCCCCATTTTTTACCAAAAGTCCAGGAGAGCCCGCTGTCTTATCCCCGACTTTTTTAAGTGCTGGGGGGATATGGGTATTCGGTTGTTTTATACCATTTTTTTAAAGATGTGATAGAGATAAAATACCGCCAGACATTGATAATTATGTCTTTGAGTTTTTACATAAGTCTTGCATAACTTTAAAAAAATGGTATTAGGTAGGTTTAGATACCAATTACCAATTACCAAGAAAGCTAATCATTTCGATGCAACCTGATTTTAGATTAGGAGTCAAGAATCAGGAGTAGGATGATTAACTCTGAAGGGTCGAAGCAATCATCCTATTTCAGGAATTTAGCCTGCTGTTGCCAGAATATAATTCTGAGTTTTGCCCAAAGCCAAACATTTTTTAACACCAGCAATTACATCTTCAACATCTGCATCTGTTAATTTTGCTGAAATCGGCAAGCTAACTGTATGCCGCCCGATGTACGCAGCATTAGGATAGTCTTCGGTCTGCCATCCAAACATTTGTTGATAGATAGGATGTTCCGGCATACTCATGTAATGTACGCCGACACCGATATTTTCAGCATTGATAGCGTTGAGAAACTCGTCGCGGCTGATTCCTGCTTTGGCTTCATCTACCAGAATCGTGTACAGGTGATAAGCATGAATTGTATCCGGTTCGGGGTTCGCGGGCAAAGTAATCGACAGATCCGCAAATGCTTCGTTGTAGCGCTGCCAAATCTGCTCCCGCCGCTGCCAATAAGGGGTGACTCGTTTCATTTGATGAATGCCGATCGCAGCTTGCAGATCCATCATATTGTATTTAAAGCCGACTTCCACCACTTCGTAGTGCTTGTAACCCGAGTCGCTGAAGCGCTTCCAAGCATCTTTGCTCATACCGTGCAGGGCTAAAATGTTGAGCCTGTCGGTATCTTCTTGACGCTTGACGAGAATCATTCCTCCTTCGCCCGTCGTGATGTTTTTGGTGACATAAAAGCTGAAACATCCGAAGTCGCCAAAGGTGCCTGCTTTCCGCCCCTTGTACTCTGTTTCGATCGCGTGAGCGCAGTCTTCAATCAACTTCAAATTGTGATGGCTAGCAATGGAACAAAGCGCATCCATATCGCAGGGACGACCGGCGAAGTGAACCGGCAAAATTGCTTTAGTTCTGGGAGTTATTTTAGCTTCGACTTGAGCCGGGTCAATATTCATTGTCACCGGGTCTACATCCGCCAGTATCGGTGTTGCTCCGGCGTGAATAATCGCATTAACTGTAGCGCAAAAAGTCATTGGAGTAGTAATGACTTCATCCCCTGGTTTCAAGCCAGCAGCGAGGACGCTCAAGTGCAGTCCCGCCGTACAGGAATTAACCGCAACCGCGTACTGGGAACCCTTGTAAGCATTGAATTCGTCTTGAAAAAGCCTGACTTTCGGGCCCGTACCCAACCAACCTGTTTTCATGGTTGCCACCACTTCTTGAATTTCAGCATCTTCGATCGCCGGAGCGCCGAAAACCAAGAAACGGTCTTTTGAACGAATAGGATTGTTGTTCATGTTGCTAGTATTAGCTAGTAAATAGATCCGAGCGAGTGAAAGTGTACTACCCTGACAAGTACGATTTTATTTGGATGTGAGGTGCTGTTAATTAATCCAGTCCCTCACCCTTTCCGTTTTTAACTTTTTTTAGTCAAAAGTTTTGGGGAATGCGTTGCGTAATGTTATCTGTTATAGCACGAGCTTACTAATGACTGGTCGTTTTTCTGCAAGTGCCTGACTCTGACAACGTTTCTCTATCTTAAAATACATAATCTGCAATGTCGAGCCGATCGTATTTCTGTTTATCGCGGCTACAGAAGCTCTTTCCCGCATTTTTTGCTCAAAAAACTTTCCTAAAAAAAAATATGGTTACTCCCCGTAAACTTTTTATCAACTGTCGAACATCTATCCCTGGATAGATTTGAGGGTAAATTCATACCATGTGAGATTCACTATTTTTTGATGTGAGATTTGGGACTGACTGATTCCCGTCGGGTTGGGAGCTTGTATACCGTTGCATTTTTTTAACTGGTGTTAAAATCAGGCAAATTTTGCAACAATAAAATGTGACTCTGCTGTAATTTATGCAGGTTCAGAAAAATTGTGCAATCGATCGATCGCCCAAATCAACCCCTGTTAACAAAATCCGCTACAATCTAGGCAGGCGAATCTTGTTCAAAATGTCTTGCAGCCTTTCTGAAACGCCGCCCAATTGTTCTGACAAAGCTACAAGTTTACCGTAAGCTTCAACTAAACGATCGCCCTCAACATTAACCTCTGGAGCCGGATAATTCTTCACCGCTTCCAGCAGCGTAATCTCGTTATCATTAGTTGCAGACAGCACCAATGCCTCGCGCAAAGCTTCTCGATTTGCATTCCCAGAAGGAGTGCGAATTACCTGACCCACTTCATCGAGAATTATTTTCCCAACACTACTGTTGAGCGTCTGATCCAAAAACCTTTGACTGACTTTTACCGGTCTCGTCAGATTTCTGCGAACCGCTTCCGGGTCTTTTTTTGCGTTTCCGAGCAGCATTTCTAAAGCGGGCGACATTTTCCCAGTTTCAGCAAAAATTTCTAATTCGCTGACTGGTAAAGTCATTCGGATCGCACTGTATTTGAGCACTACCTTTTCGGCAGCCGCCGCAGCACTGCTGTAAAATACAATTCCTGCGCCTGCTGCTAAAAATAACGTCCACCGCCCTTGGAAAAATGACTGGATCATAGTAAAATCTCCCAACATCTTTTCTAATTCGACTGTGACACATCTACCAATCTTCCGCTCCTAGCAAAATGCCAAACGCCCACTCTTCTATCGGTGAAGGCTGGCGCTGGGCTTAAATTTGTTTTATATATTGAGGGTCTTTTTCATTCAGTTGACAGTTGACAGTTGACAGTTGACAGCACTTGACAAAAGAAGTCCGAGGATTGGAGTAATGAATAGTCTGATTTTAATTTCTCCCGATCTGGGTTCCGGCTTTAAACCAATTCTTTCTGATAATGACAGGGATCGATCGCTTTCCCAGGGTTTCGTAATGATTTCTTGATATTTTTAACTTTTCCTTGCCTCAGATATCTTTTTGTATTGATATGTAAAATTTTGTTACTTCGACTTCGGGGCTCGGCCGTCGGCGCGCTGCTCAAGGCGAAACAGGAACACCATCAGGGCCACCACTCCGACTTGGAGGGCAAAATTAGGCAAAGCAGAGCCAATTTCCCGGCCAGAGGCAATTTTAGCGAGGAAAACCACGCCGCCGATCAAGCCCGAAGCGCCACAAGCTACGTAAACAAACTGTCGCAGAGGCCGGTAGGGAGTGGCAATTTCTGCGGTTAAACGCTCGTATTGTTGGCGGCTGAGGTTGCGCGGGTTTTTTGGGATGTTTGTGCGATCGTCCGAATTTGGGGCTGGCATAGATTTAGAAAATAAGTAAATTAGGATTGGGCAAAAAATAACCGATCGAGCAACCGCAGATGAAAGGCAGATAAACACAGATAAACGCAGATAATTTCAAGAGAGCTTGCGTATGAATGCAATGCAAGTCTACTGTGCGTGCAAATTCTGCGATCGATATCATACTACAACAAATATTTCACAACTGCGGAGATAAATCATCGCTGCAGCAAAAGTATGACAGTCTGCAAACAGCCGACAAAAACACCCAAAATGCCTCCTAAATTTACAATTCCCTGCAACTCGCTTTTGACAATTCCCTGAATTGCTAGCTCTAATTCTTCGGGAGAAGTGCCTTTTACTCGATCGACAATCACCTGGTCGATATTCAAAATTGGGATAGCCTGAGCTACAATATTTTCTAAATCCCGCTCTAAATAACGATCTAAAACCAAAGCTAGTTCTTTGCTGACAATTTCCAGGGAAGCGCTCATTACCGCTGAAGTTTGCAATCGATTGAGAATCAACCGCGAAATATTTTCCCAGTCAATAGATTTACTCAGCCCCTCAAGTACCTCTGTACCCCGCTGTTGGACATAGCTACGAACACTGTCGCGCATAGTTTTTCGCAACTGTCTCACAGTCGAAACCGGTAAGTTTTGCATTGACAAGTTTTGCAGCCATTCCTGAAGTCGCCCGCGAATTCCCAAAGAAACTGTTAACTCTGCTAACCGCTTATTTGTTGCTTCTCTGTCATCCAAACAAAAAGTCCGCAGCCGAGTTAAAGTGTTCCGCAAACCAAACAAATTGGCGACAACCCAATAAGTGCCGCTGGTTTTTTCTCGAAACCCTTCATCGATAATCGAAATATTGCGATCGGTCAAAAAGTCAATTAAAGCCTGCCGCAGCACTTCCGGGGGTATTACTACCTGCAACAACCACTCAGCAAGCTGAGCCGCCTGAGCTTCCGTTAGCTGAATTTCCAGCAAAACTTGGTCAAAAATTTGATTTAGCTGAGCTTCTAAAAAATCTTCCCGGCGCGCCAAAACTTTGAGAATTCGCGGCACAGATTCTCCCAGCAAATCTCGCAGAATGTTAGCTAGAATTTTAGCTGTTTTTTGTTCTGCGTCTGCTTTTACCTGATCCAGCGCCAACTGCAACAGCCAGAGAATTACCTCCTGCATCCGCTCGGTTTGCAGGAGGCGGCGCGCTAAGTTTTGCAGTTCCTGTGGCGTCAGCAGCGAACCCATAATTGTGTCGGAAATTCGCTTTGCTAAACGCTCTTGGTTGCGTGGGATCAAGCCTGGAGTGAAAGGCAACTTCCGCCCTTTGATGTAAATAGCTCGATAGGGGCGGAACAGCATTTTGATAGCTATATCGTTAGTGAAATAGCCAATAATTCCTCCCACTACAGGTGGGGCAAACAACAGCCAAATGTCAGACGGATTCATCAATAATTGGGAATTGGGAATTGGGAATTGGGAATTGTTGACTGTTAACTGTTAACTGTTGACAACAGTCAACTGACAACTGACAACAGTCAACTGACTAATACCAATACTCCCATCATAGCTCCGGCAATCGGGTAGTGGGTGGCGGTGGCAAATCCGGCTTCGCGGGCGATCGCGACTTGCTGCTTGCCGATCGGGAATTTTTCTAAACTAGGATTAATGTAAGCATATTCTTGAGTCATGCCAAATTGCTGAGCAATCGGCACTACGAGAGTGTCTAGATAAAACTGCTGAAAGCTCCGCATTAGGGAATTGCTGGGGCGGTGGAGGTCGAGAATAGCTGCTTTGGCACCGGGTTTGAGCACGCGGTGCAATTCCTGAAGACTGCGGGGGATGTCTGTCACGTTACGTAGGCCGTAACCCATTGTGGCGCAGTCGAAGTAATTGTCGGCAAAAGGCAAGTCTAGGGCGTCAGCTTCTACCCAGGAAATGGGACTGGCAGGGGTAAGAAAAGGTCGATCGCGCAAAGCCGCCACGGCCAATTGTTCGGCGGAAAAATCTACTCCAAATACGCAACCGGTAGGCCCTGCTTGTTTTGCCAGCAGCAAAGCTAGATCCCCGCTACCGCAGCACAAGTCTAAACAAGTATTTCCCGGGCCTGCACTGCTCCATTTCACCGCCATTTGCTTCCAAATCCGGTGTTGCCCAAAGCTCAACCAGTCGTTCAATTGATTGTAAACTGGTGCAATTCGATTAAATATAGTTTTAATTTGTTCGGCGTTATTAGTCATTGATCATTTGTCATTGGTGATTGATAATTTGTAATTGGTCAGCCGGAAAAAATAATTAATCCGTCTATTCATGTCATGCTGTCGCCAGTCATTAAGGCTTTTTTATTTGTTAGCGAGCGGTGAGCTTTTGTCGAGAATCATTGGTTGGCTATCATTTTAAACTCAAGACTTAGAGCCGACTGATGACTAAGGACTAATGACTGATGACTCATGACTGATGACTAATGACCCTGAAAACTCGTCAATACCAAAGCAACTTCTTGAGCGGCGAGGTGAACTGTTGTGAGTTCGTCGGGGCGCAGGGAACAAGGTTGCTTCCACTGAATGGAAATCAGGGCTATCGATCGACCTTTGTGAATCACCGGGATGGTCAGGTGAGCTTGAATGCCGGATTTCTGATAGTGCGGGAGGCTCGCTAGGGCTGTGTCGTTCGCAATATTCACAGCACCCTGAATAGTTTGAGAGGCGATTGCTTCTCGAACCAGAGGATCATCTGCCAGCCAATTTTCCACAGTTGAACCTGTGGTGTGACTGCCTTGGATTGGCATTAAAACATTTCCTTCCACCAGTTGTAAAATGCAATAGTCCGCCAAAAAGTTATCACTTATAGCAGTAGCAATTGGGTCTAAACTTGCTTCCAAACTCGGATAATCCACAGCCGTTTGCATGATTGTTGCTAACAGTTGTATTTGATTTTGGGCGCGATCCAATTCCTCAGTCCGCTGCTTAAGAATTTCATAAGTCTCGGCAGCCTTTTGCACCACCATTTTCAATTCGTTCGGGTCCCAAGGCTTAGTGATATACTTGTAAACCTGTCCTGAGTTAATCGCATCCACCAAGTCTTCAATGTCCGTAAAACCAGTCAAGATAATTCTGACAGTATTCGGAAACTGGGGCACGGTTTTGCTCAAAAACTCCGTTCCCTTCATTTCGGGCATCCGCTGGTCGGAAATGATGACGGCGACCTCGCCTTCGATGCCGAGGACTTCCAAGGCGCGAATTCCGCTCTCAGCTTTGAGCACGTTAAAATCTCGTCGGAAAGTGCGGTAGAGTAAATCCAGATTGTCTGGTTCGTCGTCTACTACCAGCATTTTGGGTTTTTTTGGTCGGTGTAGGGTCATGAGCTGGCGTTTAATTTGATCAAGCTCTGAAATGGCATTATCCATAACAATACGATAAACTCCCCTTTGTAAATTTAGGCGAGCAACTATTCTGTAACAATAGTCTCATAACTCACTTACTATTAATCTATCGCTCTGCCGCGACACGAGCCTTGCCGGTATCCAATCACACATAACTTAGCGCTAGTTTTTGATTCAATTATGACTGATAAACCGCAAGATTCATCCCCTCCTGCATCTGCATCCTCCACCAATGCTGTGGATGCCGAAAAGTTAATTCGATCGCTCCGCCGAAAAGAAGGCACTTGGGTAGAGTGGGGACAGGCCTGCACTACACTGCTAAAAGCTGGCTACAACTCTCAAAGGATTTTTGAAGAAACTGGTTTTGAGCCAATTCAGCAAAATCAAGTAAGCGTCGCAGCCCAAGTTTACACCAGCATGGTAAATGCTGGGGCTTCAGAGGAAGTTCGATCGCACTTTTTGGGCAAAGGTAGTGATATCTTATACGAGTTTCGGATTCTCTCTCAAGTAGAGCGGGCCGGGGCGGCGGCTTTGATGCTAACCCACAACTTGGATGTTGACGATGCTCGCGAAGTTGCTAAAGCGATCAAGGAGTTTTCGCACTTCGGGAGTCTCCCCCAAGGGTTCACAGACACTCCCGGCGATGCTATGGCTTACCAATGCTGGCAATTAGCAAGACAGAAAAGCGATTTGCAAGAGCGATCGCGCTTAATTGCTCGCGGTTTAAAATTAGCTAGCAGCCAAACCGCTAGGGCGCAAATCGAGCAGTTGCTCGTTGATTTTACCGTAGTTTCGAGAAAGGAAGCGCCCCGCTTGCCCGTCTACCGGCTGGATACCGAAGAACAATTGCCGCGCGTTGTCCCGGTTGTGGGCAAATTGCCGCTTTCTACGACAGATTTGCTGGCAGTGCCTTTGCCGGAGGAAATCGAGCCGTTCCGAATGGTAAAATTTTCTGGAGCCGGAGCTTGGGTGGCGATTCCCGGATGGCAGGTAATTTTGAACGCTGAAGATCCAGTGGCTGTTTTGGAAATGAGCGATCGATTGCCGGTACCGCTGCAAGGCAAAGTTGAAGAAGTTTTGATTATTGCCGATCGAGCCAAAAGACAGTGGGATGCTGAGAGTTATTTCCTCGCAGATAACGCTGGCAATTTAGAATTATACTGGTTTGAACAATCCCCAGATATTCCTCTTTTGGGGCGAGTTGTTCTGGTGATGCGTCCGAAAAAGATTGTGGATGAAGACTATACCAAAGATGGATGGCAAATTGATGATTAGTCAGTTGGCAGTTGACTGTTGACTGTTGACTGTTGACTGTTGTTACTTGTCAGTTGTTACTTGTCAGTTGTTGTTGGTTTTAAGAACGGGTTCTCCGGCCGTTCCACAATACATAAATTTTACGTGGGTGGAATGACTAATGACTAATGACTAATGACTAATGACTAATGACTAATGACTAATGACTACTGACTACTGAGGCGGTTTCGGTTCTTGAATTGTCGGAACAGAAGGCTGTTTCTTAAATCGATTAAAGCCGTAAACCGCAGCCCCAATTAACAGCAAATAAGGACTGTAAGCCAACATCCAAATACCCAAAGCAAACAAACCTAAAGTCAATTCGCCCATAGAATGAGTCGCTTTCCCCCAAGTTTCCTGTACCCGCAAACCTAGAGAAGGTTCGGGAGTTTGTTGAGCCGATACTGCTGCTTCTAGAGTTAAGCTAATAGTCGAATAGGCTACTTGATTTCGCAAACTTTTTAACTGAGCGTCAATGCGTTCGATCGACTCCCGAATATTGCTCAACTCTTGAGCAGCTTTGAGCACGTCGCCGACAGAACCCGATCGCTCCATAATTTTTAACACCATTTCCTCCGATTTGCGAAGGTTCCGCAGCCTAGCCTCGCTGTCAACTAATTGATCCGTAACATCCTCAGCCGTCAGAGAACGGTTCTCTACATTTCCCAGTTTTGCCAAAGCCTGTAAAGTAGTTTCTAACCGTTCTTGAGGCACGCGAATCTCAACAGACGCCGTTTGGCGGACACTGGAATCCGGCGGCTTTTGATTTTGGAAACCCAAGATATCGCCTTGCTGTTTTTCGACAATGTTGGTAACAGATTTAGTGCTAGCGTCAATAGATTGGACAACTACACTGAGTTGGGCTTTTTTAATCAGTTGGGGACGGGTTGCTGGAGTTTCTGCTGCTTTTTTTGATGCACCAGGAGTTTTTGCCCTTTGGGCTGCTGACTCGGGTGCGGGTGGGGGTGGTGGAGCCGATGCGGCCACTTGGTTTTCACGGCTGCTGCTGCGTGAAGCGAAGCTGTCAGCGCTCGGTGGTTGAGATCCGCAACTGGGTAAAGCAATAGCGGAGGATAAAGTTACTAATGCCACAATAGCAAAGCGAGTTGTGCTGCTGTTAGCTGGGTTTGGGTTTGGCTTGTGTGGCGGGGAATTGGTTTTGAGGTGAGTTTTCATTTGGATGATTCCTATAAAAAAGGCTTGGGTATTGAATTTTATGCTGGTTTTAATTTAAGCTCGAATAGATAGCGTTAGTTTAGCCGATACCGAAATGGAAACGGTAGAGGTTGCAGATTTTTTTATTTTTAACCGCAGATGAACGCAGATAAACGCGGATGCAATAATGACTGATGAATTTGATTCTGATTTTAGCCGATCGACAACCGAGATCGATCACCCTGGCAACATTTCCTCTGGGTTAGACTCTGCCGTCGTTTTGCGAGAACAAGCTTGCCTTAAAATTCGCGAAAGCTTGCGTGCGGGGCAGCAGGACATGGCGGATTGGACAGGCGGCCCCCTTGCCGTTTCCGCCGTTCCAGGGGCCGGGAAGTCTACGGGAATGGCTGCTGCGTCGGCAATTGCGATCGCCCGCAACCAGCTTCACAACCGCCGCCAGTTAATTGTCGTGACATTTACGCGATCGGCTGCTGCTAATATTAAAGCTAAAATTCGGGAAAGACTACAGCAATTGTCTTTATATCAAGGCGGTTTTGCCGTACACACTTTGCACGGTTTAGCTTTGAATATTGCGATGCGCCATCCTGATTTGTCAGGTTTAAATTTAGAAAATTCAACCTTAGTTACTCCCACTCAAAGTCACCGACTAATTCGCACCTGTGTAGAAATGTGGATTGCGGAAAATCCCCGCCGATATCAAGTTTTGCTGGAAGGACAGCAATTCGACGGAGAGGAAACGGAGAGGCTGCGGCGACAATCAGTTTTGCGGACGGAAATTTTGCCGCAGGTAGCTAAAACTGTGATTCACGAGGCGAAATCTTCGGGTTTATTTCCCGAACAGTTGTTAGAAATGAGCGCTTTTGATACTGGGGACGGTTATGAGATTTTAGCCGTAGCTGGGGGTTTATATCAAAAATATCAGGCTTTGTTGAGGAGTCGGGAATTCATCGATTACGACGAGATGATTTTAGCAGCTTTGCGGGTGTTGGAAAATCCGAGGGCGAGGGCGATCGAGCAAAAGCAAGTATTTGCCGTTTTTGAGGACGAAGCCCAAGATTCGACACCTTTGCAGACTAAGCTTTTAAAAATATTAGCTAGCGAAACCGACAGTCCTAACTCACTTGAAAATTTTATCAGAGTTGGCGACCCAAATCAAGCGATTAATTCTACTTTTACTCCCGCAGATCCGATTTATTTTAACCAATTTTGCGATGAGTGCGAAGTGGAGAATAAGTTAGCGACAATGGACGGTGCAGGCCGCAGTACCCAAGTAATTATCGATGCGGCTAACTTTATGCTGCAATGGGTAAATGGTTCGGAATTAGCGAAAAATGAAAAGCCTTTTCGCGACCAAACTATTAAGCCAGTACCGAGCAATGACCCGCAGCAGAATGCAAATCCGGCTCCGATTGGTCGAGGTTTAGAATTGCATACTCCCCGCGATATTTACCATACAGTTGAGTTAATTGGCAAGCGGGTAATTGAGTTAGTAGAGGAATTTTTACCCGCCGATTTTGAATTTGGCAGGGATGGCAAAGATATCGATTCAAGGGGAGAAGCTAGCGAGGGGGAAAATAGTGCCAAATTGCCGTTAGAAAATCTGAAATCGATGGCTATTTTGGTGCGGGAAAACAAACAAGGTAAATTTATCAAAGAAGTGCTGGAAAATCCTCAAAAACACGGATTAAGCTTTGATTTGCGGAAATACGGGATTAAAATTGAGGATGTGGGAGAACGCGACAGACATTCTCAAGTACCTTGGGAAATCTTAACACTGCTGCAATTCCTCGATCGCCCGCACTCTCCAGACTACCTGAAAGCAGCATTAAAGATTTTGAGCGATCGACAACTGATTCCCAAACAAGACTACAATGCTTTTGCGACTAGCCCCGAACAATTTCTTTACCCAGGCCCGCTAGACCCCCAGCAGGCAGATCCGGTTCGCAAATGTCGCTATTTTTGCTGCGGTTTGCTGCAAGCTAGCTTAGAACTGCCACCCTACCAAATCATTTCCTTCTTAGCCTTAGCGCTGCAATACGACCAAACAGAATTAGCCACCGCCGACAAATTAGCAGAACGAGTAGCAATCCAAACAGCCGGCAACAATTCAATGCGTAATATTTTGGACGTACTGAGCGAAATTGTCAGTTCCGAAAGATTTGAACCTGTGGATGCAGACGACAAAATAGAAGAACGCTATACAAGCAAAGGTCAACTAACAATTATTACCATGCACAAAGCTAAAGGATTGGATTGGGATTGCGTATTTTTGCCGTTTCTGCACGAACAAACCATCCCCGGAAATTTGCGAGTTTTGCCGCAAGCCCGATTTTTAGGAGATTTCACTTTAGCAGAGGTAGCGAGAGCACAAATTCGAGCAAGTTTGCACGAAAAATATCCTTTACCAAATCTAGGCGAAGCCTGGGAACAAGCAGGTTATTTGAAAACAGC
The DNA here is from genome assembly GCF_036701775.1 of Microcoleus sp. N9_A2. Taxonomy (NCBI): domain Bacteria; kingdom Bacillati; phylum Cyanobacteriota; class Cyanophyceae; order Oscillatoriales; family Microcoleaceae; genus Microcoleus; species Microcoleus sp. N9_A2. The sequence continues at coordinate 14,034 of NZ_JAUBRH010000087.1, forward strand.
AGAAGAGTTTCGACTGCTGTATGTGGCGATGACGCGAGCAAAAAGCTTGCTTTGGATGGCGGCGGAGAAGAAAGGGCCTTTTACTTGGAACAAACCGGAGAATTTGCAGGAGCAAAAACCTTGTCCGGTAATGCCTGTTTTGAAGCAGAGATTTCCGAGTAATGCGATATAAAATAAATAAAAAGTTTACGACTTCTGCAAGGATTGCTATATGAATTTCATATATTTCTCGAAATTCTTTCTTCATCTAATACGCAACTCTCAAGCATTCTGATTGTTTTAATGTGGCTGCTAACCTGTAAATTTGCTCATAATTCAGGTTGCTTTGTATTACTCAAAAATAAATATTTGCTGCCTCTCTATGTAATTCCTACTGCTAGACTATCTCTCGTTGCCGCCCTTAGCTCAAAATGGTGTTTCTGCCTTTAGGTATAGCCTTTCTCCTAAGTGCGGATGCTCAAATGAAAGTTCCCGCGCGTGCAAGTGTAGCCGGTTCGCAGCAGCCCGACATCCGTAAAGCCGATCGCCCAAAATCGGTATCCCCAACCCTCGAACATCCGCTGCATGAACCCTCAATTGATGCGTGCGTCCCGTTAGCGGCAAAAACTCGACGCGATCGCAATTTCCCTCTTTCACCATTACCTGAAAGCGAGTAACACTGGGTTTTCCGCACTCCCAATTGACTTGCTGGTAAGGGCGATTTGCGGGATCGCCCCAAAGTGGGAGATCGATCGTCCCCGCCTCAATTTTTACAGTACCCGAAAGCACCGCTTCATAAACTTTGTGAACCTGCTTTTTTGCAAATTGCTGTCTGAGTTGACTGCTAGTTTCGTTGTCCCGCGCCAATAGCAAAATACCCGATGTTTCCCAATCTAAACGATGCACCGCATTCAAATCCAAACTATCCGGTAACAAGTTACGCAAACGACTGAAAACACTATCTTGATTTTCCAGATAACGACCGGGAACTGACAGCAAGCCCGAAGGTTTATTGACCGCAATCAACCATTTGTCTTCATAGATAATCGGTAGCATTTGGGTAACGGGCAAGATGCCCGTTCCACAAGAAAAATTATTCCTTGTGCGGGGGGCTTCTAGCCCGCCCGTCAAACCCTTATCCATATTAGAAACAGTCGGATTTTGAGCCAATCCTGACAGTAAAAAACCCATCAACGGCTGACACCGATCGCCACAAGCGCCATAAAATTCTCCCTGCATCTTATCCCCCGATGGCGGCCCCCACCAAAACTCGGCCATTGCCAGCGGTTTCAGATTGTGTACTGCCGCGTAGTGGAGCAATTTTGGCGCGCAGCAGTCGCCGGTGCCAGTGGGAATAGAATTAGCGGGCATCAATGAGGAGATCGATCGCGATTTTCCCAAAAAATTGACTAGAGTGTAAGCCGCGTGCATTTGCACCTGAAGTTCGCGGGAAAGTTCTTTTCGTCGCTGTTTCAGCGCCCGCATCTGCCCATCAGCAGCTTCAATTAATTGTTTTAGCGGCTGCAATGTTTCATCCCGCTGTCGTTTCAATTGTCTGCGTTCAATTTTCTCCAAACGACTTTCTTGATTCAGTTGTTCCAGGGCAATTTCTAGTGTTTCTGCTGCGAGAGTTTGACACACTAACTGACGTTTTTCGTCTCGCTGCTGCTTGCAATTGCGGTGGCGATCGCTCAAAACTTGCAATTGCAATTCAAACTCCCGAAATAAGGCTTCATACTCTTGTCGCTGCGGCAGTTGCTTCAGTGCAATAAGTTCCTGTTTCATCTCCTCCAATTGAGTTAACGTGCGGGCTTCATCGAAAGCAACTCGATCTCGTCCCGGAATCGGCGGCACCCAGCCTTCAACAATGCTGCAACCATTCAGCAGCCCGGAAAATGCTTTGAGTATCCCCTGTTCCCCCGAAGCCATCTCCACCAGCAATATGCCGTACATCTTGCCCTCGCGATCGTAGAAATCGTCAGCCGTCAGGTACTGCATCAAACCCCGCGCGAGATCCTCGGACATTCGAGTACGTGGCAGTCTCAGCAGCTCGCCACTCTCAGGACAAAGGCCTTCGTACCAATAATTCGGGCGCGAGTCGATCGACCCCGAATCACAATTGGTAAAGCAGTCCGTGAAATCTAAAAGCCTGTGTACAATTAGCATATTAAATTTGGTTTGAAACCTGAATTAGGAAATATTTGTTTGTGTCAAGACCGTATTTTATAGCGGTATACGCAAAATGGAAGCGGTGCATAATTTTATACATTGCAGTTAAGTAAACATAATTTGTGGCAGGAGGCCTGATATGCTAAATTTGTTTCAAAACAGCAGCGAGATTAAGAAAAGCATAAGTTAATATATAAGACCGCAAGCTTGTTATCCCACTAAATTTTTTATGTGCAAGGCGTATGCCAGACCTCTCGACTTCGGCTCCTGAAAACTCCTCAAACCCCCAACCATCACTGCTGCCGCCGATTTTAAGAATTTTTGCAGCATTTCCAGATTACGATCGGGGCAATAGATTGTACGCATCGGGAAGGTACGAAGCGGCAGTCCTTTGCTACGGAAAAGCGGTTCAAATTAAGCCGGACTGGGCCAGGGCGTGGCTGAATCTGGGCAAAGCTTACAAGCAACTGCATTCCTACGCAGAAACCGTAGCCTGCGCCGATCGAGCTACAGCAATTAATCCCGAAGAATACTGGGCTTGGATGCTGCGCGGGACAGGGCTGTTAAGTTTGCAAAATCACTCAGAAGCGATCGTGGCTTTCGACACCGCAATTCAAGTCAATTCAGAAAAGCACGAAGCTTGGTATCAGCGAGGCCGAGTTTTAGAGGAATTGCAGCAGTGGGATGCAGCAGCAAGCTGTTACAAAAGAGCAACCCAACTTCATCCAAATTTGCCCGCCATGTGGTACAGGCAAGGCAACGTGTTGGTTCAAGCGGAGCGCTACCCTGAAGCCGTGGCGGCTTTCGAGCGCGCGCTGAAACTCGTCCCGACTAATTGGGAAGCTTGGCTGAACCGAGGTTTGGCTTTGATGAAAGCCGAACGCTACGCTGAAGCTGTCACTTCTTACGATCGCGCCATTCAACTGCAACCACAAAATAGTCTGGCTTGGTTCAATCGGGGCATTGCTTCAGCAAAATTGCACAAATATGCAGAAGCGGTGACAGCATACGATCGCGTACTGCAAATGCAGCCCAACGACTGCGAAGCTTGGTTTTATAAAGGAATGGCCCTCAAACACCACTGGGCGGATGCGGCAATTGCTTGTTTCGATCGGGCAATTCAAATTAATTCTTTTTATCCCGAAGCATGGATCGGGCGCGGTCAAACACTGTCAGAATCGAGAGATTTTGAAGGGGCGATCGCTGCTTTTGACCAAGCCATTCAAATTAATCCGAATTTTCCCGAAGCTTGGCTGGGTAGAGGCATCGCCCTAGCCGAATTGGAACGCTACAAAGAGGCAATTATCGCTTACAGCAATGCCCTACAAATTGAAGGTAATTTTCTAGAAGCTTGGAACTTGCGAGGCGAAGCTCTGGAAAAATTACAGCAATACGAAGAAGCGATCGCCTGTTTTGATAAAGTAATCTCTCTGACTTCGGAAGCAGAAATTACATCAAAAGTAGGGTTGCAGCAAGGCGCAGCGCTGGAAAAATTGCAGCGTTACGAAGAAGCCGTCGCAGCTTACAACCGCGTACTAAAAATCGTGCCAGACAATTTTGAAGCTTGGTTGAAACGCGGCAACGCTTTGTCAAAATTGCAGCAGTACGAACAAGCTCTAGCATCATACGATCGAGCAATTACTGTCTGGCCGGACAACTATCAAGGCTGGGTACAGCGAGGTTTGATCCTAGGGGAAATGCAGAATTATTCCCAAGCACTCGTCGCTTTTGACCAAGTGATTCAACTCAAGCCAGACAACTGGGAAGCTTGGGCGCAGCGGGGCGACGTTTTGCAAAAATTGCAGCGAACTCAAGATGCTATTAGCTCTTACGGAGTCGCCCTCGAAATCAAACCCGATTACTACGAAGCTCTAGTCAGTCGAGAAGAATTGAGACTCAAGGGCGCGATGTCAGGAAAGTGGTAATGAGAGCATCCCAATCATAGCTTTCAAAGTAGTGATCGCTGTGAGATCACGAAGCGAGATCTATCTTACCAGAAAGAATTGGTTTAAAGCCCCAAGCCTTGTAGGGAGAAATTAAAAGAAGACTATTCATTACTCCAATCCTCTTCCTTCCAGGTAGAGCTCGCTATCTTGCGGTCAACTGTCAACCCTTCGACTTCGCTCAGGGCAAGCTGTCAACTGTCAACTGAATCGCTAGGGGGAAACTCGCTGTGAGATATAAGCTGTGCTGTGATCTCACAGCGAACACTCATAAAACTTTCCCTCTTTCTCTTCCTCTGCGTTCTCTGCGCCCTCTGCGGTGCACAAAAAAATCTAATTCACAAATTAAATAGTATTGCTATATCCGATGAAATTAAATCCACGAAGTCATAATATCCTGTCCGGTAAAATAAGGAATGAGAATTAAATAACTTACAATGCGTGATAGTTGTGGGATGGGCGGGACACCCGTCCAGAAACGGCGGGCGGGACACCCGTCCAGAAACGGCGGGCGGGACACCCCACTTTCCTTGTGTAAATTATTTAATTCGCGATCCTAAGCCTGAGCAGGTTTGTAGGGAGGTTTTTCGAGAGTAAATAATATGAATGGTCGGTAAACATTAACTAATCAGAAGATGAATCTGTGACTAAAAACATTGATATCTGGTGGAACTGGCAGGGTGCCTGCCAGTTCCATAAAAATGCCTGATGTCAGTTATAACTGAATCTCAGGCACTGTTCTCAATCAGACCCAATCAACCCGGTAACAGCGACGAAAAATCTCAGATCTCAGGTCGATCGCGCAGCAAGAAACCAAGCGGATGACGCCAAGAGTGTAAGATGTCAGTTATCACGAATATTTTCTGTTGCCGATTGCCCGCTCGGCACCCATAATTGAAAATTATGATAGCCAATTATTGCTGATTCTGCTGGCTTCATGTTATAGTGATTTTTCAAGAATTAAATTCGGTGGCGTAGTTTGTTGGTGTTTATTTACAAGCGTCTCTCCGAATCTAACTCTCTGCACCTTAAGGATTCTGGAGATTTTATGTCGATTTACGTGGGTAATCTTTCTTATGAGGTATCGTCAGATGACCTCAGCCAAGTATTTGCCGAGTACGGTACTGTAAGCCGCGTCCAAGTGCCAATGGATCGGGAAACAGGGAAGATGCGGGGTTTTGCTTTTGTGGAAATGGCAAGCGAGGCAGAAGAAGCAGCAGCCATCGCAGCTCTAGACGGTGCTGAATGGATGGGCCGCGACTTGAAAGTCAACAAAGCCAAACCTCGCGAAGACAACAAACGCTCGTCGGGCGGTGGCGGTGGCTGGGGCGACAAAGATCGCTCTTCACGACGCTACTAAGCTTTGACACTGAAAATTTGAGTTTTGGTAGTTGACGGCAGGTGCGAATGCTGCTTTTTTTTCGGGTTGTTTGATCGACCCATCAAATAAAACTCCCAAACCTCTAAATCAGTTTTGCCCCCTCCAAGGAGCTACCGTGTACACACAAGTCCAGCTAGAGCGGTTTTCCAACCAATGAAGATAGCTTCAAACTGTTGAAGACCATG